>NZ_RAWP01000203.1:0-6512 GCF_003668935.1 Corallococcus sp. AB032C
GGCCCCCGCCGCGCCGCCGCCGAAGCCCGGCGTGCTCAAGCTGGCCATCGAGTCCATCCACCGGGACACGCTCCAGCCCCGCCGCCACTTCGACGAGACCAAGCTCCACGAGCTCACCGAGTCCATCAAGGCGCAGGGACTGCTCCAGCCCATCCTCGTCCGGAAGAACCCGAACAAGGGCGGCGACGGCTACCTCATCATCGCGGGCGAGCGCCGCTGGCGCGCGTCCCAGGCCGCGGGCCTGAAGGAAATCCCCGCCATCATCCGCGAGGTCACGGAGGCCGAGTCCTTCGAGCTCGCCCTGGTGGAGAACCTCCAGCGCGCGGACCTGAACCCCATTGAAGAGGCGGACGGCTACCGGCGCCTAGTGGAGGAGTTCAAGCTCACGCAGGAGCAGGTGGCCCAGAAGGTGGGCAAGGAGCGCTCCACCGTCGCCAACGCGCTGCGCCTGCTGGCCCTGCCCCCGGACGTGAAGGCCATGGTGGCGGACGGGTCGCTCAGCATGGGCCACGCTCGCGCGCTGCTCGGCGTGCCCCGGCTGCCGGAGCTCCAGAACCTGGCGAAGCAGGTGTCGGAGAAGAAGCTGTCCGTGCGCGACACGGAGCGGCTGGTCCAGCAGGGCAAGTCCGCGAAGGGCGGCAAGGATGCAGGCAAGCCGGCGCCCAAGGTGAGCCCGCAGGTGAAGGCGCTCACCGAGGAGTTGCAGCGTCGGTTGGGAACAAAGGTCCGTCTGTCGGAGAAAAGCCCGGGAAAAGGCACCCTGGAAGTCGACTTCTTCTCCTACGATGACCTCGACAGGCTGTTGAAGCTTCTGAGGAAGGAGTAGGGCGTGGCGCTCCTTGGCGGGAAGAAAGACGAAGCACCCAGCAAGCCCCTGTTCAAACGGGAGGAGGATTTCGTGTCGACGCGTCCGGGTGAGGTTCACACGCTTCTGGGTAAAGGAAGCGAGTTCGAGGGGAAGCTCACCTTCGAAGGTCAGGTTCGAATCGACGGCAAGTTCAACGGGCAGATTGTCACCAAGGACGTGCTCGTCATTGGCGACGGCGCCCGCGTGCAGGCGGAGATCCAAGCCGGCACCGTCATCATCAACGGCACCGTGGAAGGCAACGTGCGCGCCACGCAGCTCATCGAGCTGAAGCAGCCGGGCCGCGTGAAGGGCAACCTGGAGACGCCGTCGCTCTCCATGGACCGCGGCGTCATCTTCGAGGGCTCCCTCAAGATGGAGAACATCGGCAAGGGCGGCGGTAACCCGCCCCCGCCCGGAGAGAAGAAGTAACGGTGCGCATGTTCGCGTCCCACGCGCGGAAGACTCCGGGGCTCATCGGCCTCGGGGTCGTCTCGCTCGGCGTCCTGTTTGGCGGCTGCGAGGGCTGCCAGAAGAAGACGCCGGTCGACGACATCCATGCGGAGGACGCGGGGCTGCGCTCGGGCGTGAAGGTGCCGCTGCCGCCGGGTTGGTCCGCGCAGGTGGCCACCGACGGCAGCTTCCAGGCGGGCCCTCCTGGCCGCCCGGCGCTGCGCGTGGATTTGAAGCCGGGGCAGGGCGAGCAGATGCCCTCCTCGGAGACGCTGGCGGACAACGTCCGTCAGCAGATGAAGCAGTTCACGCTGTCGCTGGACCAGGAAGAGGACACTCCCTCCTTCGCCCTGCTGCGCGTGACCATGGCCCCGTCCCTGACGGATGGCGGCCTGGGACCGGAGGCGCCCGCGTTCTTCGGCGCCCGGCGCGTGGGGGACGACCTGTTCCTCTGCGCCAGCCGCCCCGGCGCCACCGCCGAGGAAGTCCGCCTGGCCACCGAGGCCTGCCGTACCATCCAGGTCCAGGCCGCGCCCCGCTGAAGTCCCCTGTCTCGTGAGGGTCGCGGCCTCCTCTACTCAAGGAGCGCGGTGACCCCATGGACGACTGGCGCAAGAACCTCATCGACGACGCGGAAGGCATTGGCGAGCTGCTCGCGCGCACGAAGCGCATCGCCGTGGTGGGCATCCGTCCGGAAGCGCAGGCGGACAAGCCCGCGCACGCCATCCCGAAGTTCCTCAAGGACCACGGCTTCACCGTGCTGCCCGTGCCCACGCACGGCGAGCAGGGGAGCATCCTGGGCGAGCCCATCTCCGCGTCGGTGAAGGACGTGCCCGGGGAGGTGGACGTGGTGCAGGTGTTCCTGCGGCCGGACGACATCAACGCGCACGTGGACGCGATGCTGGCGAAGAAGCCGTACGCCGTATGGTTCCAACTGGGCATCCGCAACGACGCCGCGGCCGAGCAGCTGGCGCGCGCGGGCATCCGCGTGGTGCAGGACCACTGCATGAAGGTGGAGTGGAAGAAGCGCCACCCGGACGCCCGATAAGCGGCGCCGGAGGGGAACCCGGGAACGTCCTGCGCGGCCCGGGTGTCCCCATTACGTGAGGAGCGAGATGTTTCTGGTGGCTGCGACTGGCAGGGGATGGACTTCGGGACCGGCCCGGGGTGCAATTCCGTCCACGTACTGTCAGCTGGAGTCTCCGGGACTTCCCGAAAGCCTTCCGACTTCCTAACCTTAGCCTCCCGACCTGTGCCGAGCGCCCGCCCGCCCCGGGTCTTCACGCTGTGCCCCTCGTAAGGAGTCCGCGCATGACGCTCACCGAGATGCTTCCCCTCCCCCTGGCCGTCGTGGAGATCGGGCCCCTGGGTGAGCAGCTAGCAGCGGCGGGGGGACTGGTCATCACCGCGGCCGCCGCGCTCTGGGCCGCGTGGACCCGCCCGGCGCAGCAGCCGGCTCCGGTGCCGGTGCCCGTGCGCCGCGATCCTCCGCGCCGCCGCTAGGCCGCTCCGTCGCACCCGTCGTCACCGTCTGGATTCGGGCCCTGACCCGGCGCCGCTGAAGCAGCGCCGGGCGGCCCCTGCTGAAAGCGGTCTCCCGCTCAGCGCTTCATCGCCAGCGACAGCGCGAAGTCTCCGTCCGCGTCCGTCCACCACGCGGCCAGGTCGAGGCCCGCGTCGCCAAGCTCCGCCTGCACCTGCTCGCGACAGAACTTGCAGCTCACCTCCGTGCGCAGACATTCGCCTTCCGCGAACTCCACGCGCCGCTCCAGGTCCTTCAGCCACACGGACTGGGCCTTGCGTGAGATGAGCCGCATCTCGATCCACTTGTTCGCTTCGTCGAACGGGGCCAGGTGCTCGAAGGCCTCCGGGTCGAAGTCCGCGTTCAGCTCGCGGTTGATCACGCGCAGCACGTTGCGGTTGAAGTCCGCCGTCACGCCCGCGCTGTCGTTGTAGGCGGCGAACAGGCGCTCGCGGTCCTTGATCAGGTCCGTGCCCAGCAGCAGTCCGTCACCGGGCTTCAGTCCGGACGCCAGCTCGCGCAGGAACAGCGCGCGCTGCGCGGGCTTCAGGTTGCCGATGGTGCCGCCCAGGAAGGCGACGAGCCGCCGGCCGCCGCCCGGGATGCGGCCCAGGTGCTGCTCGAAGTCGCCCACCACCGCGTGCACGGCGATGCGCGGGTACTCGCGAGCGAGTCCCTCCGCGGCCTTGCGCAGGAAGGCCTCGCTCACGTCGAAGGGCACGAAGCGCTTGAGCTGTCCGGCCGCGTCCATCGCGTCCAGCAGGAGGCGCGTCTTCTCGCTGGTGCCGCTGCCCAGCTCCACCAGCGTGTCCGCGCCGCTCAGCCGCGCGACGTCGTCCGCGTGGGCTCGGAGAATCTCCCGCTCGCGGCGAGTGGGGTAGTACTCCGGCAGGCGGGTGATGTCGTCGAAGAGCTGGCTGCCGCGCTCGTCGTAGAGCCACTTGGGGCTCAGCTCCTTGGTCCCATGGCAGAGCCCCTCCAGCACCTCCGCGCGCAGCGCACGCCGAGCGTCCCCGGGCTGCACGTGCACGTCCACCTTCACGCCCGGCGCCGAGTAGCCCTCCGCGACGCGTGCCTCACCCTGCTCCGACCTCATCCTCATGTGACCCTCACTTCACGTCGCGTGCACAGCGGAAGCCGGCGAAGATCTGCCGGCGGATGGGGAAGTCCCAGTTACGGAAGCTGTTGCGCACCGCCACCGGCGCGCTCGCCCAGGCGCCGCCGCGCAGCACCTTGGACGTGTCTCCGAAGAAGACCTCCGAGTACTCGCGGTACGGAAAGGCCCGGAAGCCCTCGTACGGTTGGAAGTCGCTGGCGGTCCACTCCCAGACGTCGCCCAGCAAGCCCCAGACGCCGTCAGCGCTGCGGCCCGAAGGGTGGCTGCCCACGGGCGATGGCCCCCAGCGCGTCCCGCCCAGGTTGGCGTGCGCGTCCGTGGGCTCGGCGTCCCCCCAGGGGTGCGCGCGTAGGACGCCGTCACTGCCCTGCGCGGCCTTCTCCCACTCGGCTTCCGTGGGCAGGCGCTTGCCGGCCCAGCGCGCGTACGCGTCCGCCTCGTACCAGGACACGTGCTGCACGGGTTCGTCCTTGGGCAGGCGCTCCACCGTGCCGAAGCGGCGGCGCAGCCAGACGTGGTGGGCCTGCGGACTCCAGAAGAGCGGATGGCGGATCCGCTCCGCCTGGATCCACGCGAAGCCCTTCGGATCCCACCAGCGCGGATCCTCGTAGCCACCGGACTCCACGAACACGAGGAAGTCCCCCGTGGTGACGGGGTGCGCGTCCAGGAGGAAGGGCGCCACGTCCACGACGTGACGGGGGCGCTCGTTGTCGTAGGCCCACGGGTCGTCGCCGCCCAGGTGCACCGGGCCGCCGGGGATGAAGACCTCGTGCTGGGGCACCGCGCCGGGCTGGGGGCGCAGGGCCTCCACCGGGTGGTACTCCACATGCGTCATCAGCTGCAGCGTGGCGGCCAGCGTCTCCGCGTGCTGCTGCTCGTGCTGCGCCACCATGCCGAAGGCGAAGCCGCCGTGGAGCAGCGGATCCGCGCTGTCCGCGGGCAGCGTCTCCAGGTGCGCGCCCACCGCTTCGCGCACGCGGGTGGCGTAGGCCCAGGCGGCCTCCGGCTCCAGCAGGGGCAGCGTGGCGCGGGTGCCGCGCGGGTGGCGGAAGGCGTCGTAGATGGCGTCGAACGCGGGATCCGTGAAGGCCGGAGCCCCCAGCGCGCGCAAGAGCCACTGCTCCTCGTAGTTGGCCACGTGGGCCACGTCCCAGACGAGCGGGGACATGAGCGGCGAATGCTGCCGCATCAACTCCGCTTCCGGCAGCGGCGCGAGCATCGCCTGGATGCGCTCACGCCCCGCCTCCAGCTCCCGCCACGCCCGGGCCTTCCACGACACGGCCTGGCGGACGCGCTCACTCCCCTGTTCCTGGCTCCTCAGCGACATGGTCGGCCCAAGGTAGGAAGGGGCTCCAGTCCCCGCTAACCCCCCGGGCCCCCCTGGTGGGACAGACCCGTGAGGGAGCACACGTTTGCGAGCCTGCTTCCCCTCCACGGTGATCCGCGGTCCTAACGGGGTTGCGGGCACCTGTCGGTGAATTCTGGACCGGAAAGTTCGTTTCTGTCCAAAAGATACTCCGGGAGCGCGGCCCGCGTCCCCGCGGCATCCTCCCGCGTCCCCACCTTCCGGAGGGGATGCGCCCTCTCGGAAGGGCCACCCTCCAGGGCGGCCATCTGTCCACCAGTTGTCGGGGTATTCCGGGAAGGCGTGTAAGTGTGGGGGAGGGGGTCTCTATGCTGCGGGACATGGTTCAGCCCGCGCCGCACAAGCCCGTGCTGGTGGTGGAGGACGACGAGGATGCTCGCGCCGCCATCGCCGAAATCCTGGAAGCCGACGGCTACGAGGTGGCCGTCGCCGCCAATGGCCGAGAGGCCCTGGACGAGCTCCAGCACCTGCCCCCGCCGAGCCTCATCCTGCTGGACCTGAGGATGCCGGTGATGGACGGCCCGGAGTTCCTGCGCCACCTGCGTGCGGACTGGCCCCGGCTGAAGGCCGTGCCGGTGCTGCTGCTGTCGGGCGTGGGGGCGGAGGCGCTGCCGGACACGGGCGGCCTGCTGAAGAAGCCCATCGTCCCGGACGAGCTGCTGGCCACCGTGGGCCGGCTGTCCGGCCGGATCGCCTGAAGCCGGGGGCCTCGCGCGAACGAGGGCCCTTCGTGTGTCAGCCCAGCCGCGTCACCGCGAGCAGCGTGAGCGTGCTGGCGCGAGGGTCCTTCTCATAGACGAGCTCCAGGTCGTGGCCCTCCACGCGGTGCCGCACGGGTCCCGCCACCGAGTCGTGCGACTTCGTCCGCTCCGCCAGCCGCGCCAGGGTCTGTTGCAGGGCCTCGAAGGCCTCGGACGACATCCGCCCCACCTCCCGCCACGCGGGCGGTGCGTAGTGGACGCGGTAGGGCAGGACCAGGCGATTTCTTGCGGAAGACTGGGACACGGGTTCGGTTCCTCGACACTCCATCGCTATTGCGAACCGCGTGCCTGCCCGCCGCTCCCGGGAATTCCGGGCACTTTCGCGGTGGGTCGGCCCTGGCGTCTGAAGAAGTTACGGACTCGCCCAAATCGTGGGGGAAGAAATGACTGGCCGTATGGCAGGCCTGGAAGAGGGGGAAAGGGGCCCTGGCCGGCCGTCCGGGTGGGGC
>NZ_RAWP01000204.1:0-6463 GCF_003668935.1 Corallococcus sp. AB032C
GGGGTGGGGGGCGGCTTGTACTGGATGGACGACTCAATCTGCGCCGGCATCCAGCCGAAGTGCCCCGCAAGCGCGCTGATGAGCGCCGAGCGCGTCAGGCCCGGAGGCACCTGGGAGGTGACGGGCCTGAGCCGCTCCAGGGCGGACATCTTCTCCTCGAAGCTCGCCTGCTTGCCCAGGGGGAGCAGGGTGGCGAAGAGGTAGGCGGTGAGGGGCTGGGCTCCCTCCAGGAGGCGCTCCACGCCGTCGGTGCCCTCGCGGCGGGCGAAGACGTCCGGGTCATCCCCCTGCGGCAGGAGCGCCACCCGGGTGGGAGCGCCAGCGGCGAGCAGGGGACCGGCCAGTCGTTCCACGGCGGCGAGGCCCGCGGAGTCCCCGTCCAGGAGCAGCACCAGGTCGCGGGCCTCCGCGCGCTTGAGCACCTGGAGGTGCCCGGCGGTGAGGTTGGTGGAGCACAGGGCCACCGCGTGGCGCACGCCCACCTGGTGCAGGCCGATGCAGTCGAAGTACCCCTCCACGAGCACGGCCGTCTTGCGCTTGTGGATGTCGTCGCGCGCCTGGTCCATGCCGAAGAGCGTCTCGCTCTTGTTGTAGAGCCGGGACTCGCGCGAGTTGAGGTACTTGGGGCCGTCCTCCGCCGCGACCAGCCGGCCGCCGAAGGCGATGGGCCGCCCCTCCGGCGCGCGGATGGGCACCATCAGGCGGCTGCGGAAGAAGTCGATGCAGCCATCCCCGCTGTTTCGCTTGCTGATGAGCCCCGCCTTCAGGCCCCACTCCAGCATGCCGTTCTTCTGGAAGCGGTCCGCCAGGAGGCTCCACTGCGCGGGCGCCCACCCCAGGCCGAAGCCCTGGGCCACTTCTTCCGACACGCCACGGCTGGCCAGGTAGGCGCGCGCGGCGCGACCTTCGTCCTCGTGCCAGAGCTGGCCGCGGAAGTGCTCCGCGGCGAAGTCCGTGGCCTCCTTGACCTGCTGACGCTCCTTGAGGCCGGGATCCTGCGCGGCCTCCAGGTCGATGCCCACTTCCTGGGCCAGGTCCCGCACGGCGTCCTGGAACGTCTTGCCCAGGTAGCGCTGGATGAAGGACACCGCGTCGCCGCTCGCCCGGCAGCCGTGGCAGAAATAGAAGCGCTTCTCCGGCACCACGTAGAAGGACGGCGTCTTCTCCTGGTGGAAGGGGCAGCGGCCCTTGAATTCACGGCCGGCCTTCTTGAGCTCCACGTGACGGGACACCAGGGACACGATGTCCACGCGGTCGAGGACCTCCTGGATCTTGTGCTCCGGAATCACGACGCCCCTCCATCCATCCGCATGAGCGCGGCCTTCCGCCCGCCATCCTGGCGGCCCCCTCTGACGCACCCGGGGCCGCGCCCCGCCGGGACTTCCACCCGGGCGGGCAGGGCAGGCCGACGCGGCAGGGGCGCGGAAACGGACGAGGGTTGGGACACGGCGCTCACTCCTGAAGGCTGCCCGCTCGCCTCCCGGGGTGGGGGACGGGCGGAGGTGCCTTTGAGGATCAGCGCTTAATGGCCAGCGGGCGAGGGATCAAAAAATCCGCTTCGAGCCCGGGGTGGGGAGGGCACCTGGGAGACGTTCCCGGCGCCCCTTCCCCTGGAATCACAGGTGCTTCAGGACAACTTCGCCAGCTGGGCCTTCACTTCTTCGGAGATGGCCTTGCCCTCGGCCTTGCCCTGGAGCTTGGGGTTCACGTTCTTCATGACCGCGCCCATGTCCTTGGGGCCCTTGGCGCCGACCTCGGCGATGGAGGCCTGGACGGCGGCGGTGAGCTCTTCCGGGGTGAGCTGCTTGGGCAGGTAGCGCTGCAGGACGGAAATCTCCTGCTCTTCCTTGTCCGCCAGCTCCGGGCGGCCACCGGCCTTGAACTGCTCGATGGAGTCGCGGCGCTGCTTGATGAGGCCGGCGATGACCTGCAGGACGCCCGCGTCGTCCAGCTCGCTGGCGCCCGGCTCGACCTCCTTGTACTTCACGGCGCTCTTGAGCATGCGCACCACGCTCAGGGTCAGCTCGTCCTTGGCCCGCATCGCGTCCTTCAGGTCCGCGGTCAGGCGCTCTTTCAGGGTGGTCATGTCGGGGTTCCTCACGGGCGGGGAAAAGGGTCGCCGCGCCAGCGGATGGGACGGCGGGAGCCAGGGCACCTGACTGCTTCAAGGAGCCCCGGCTCCTCACTGCGGGCCTGCTAGTACGACTTGCGGGCCTTCTTCACAGCGCGCTTCTTGGCGGCGAGAGCCTTCTTCTTCCGCTTCACGGAAGGCTTCTCGTAGTGCTCGCGCTTGCGGATCTCGGAAAGGATTCCGGCCTTCTCGGTGGCCTTCTTGAAGCGCTTGAGAGCGCTTTCGATGGACTCACCTTCCTTCACTCGAATACCGGGCATGCAGTCACCTCCTTCCGCCTAGCTGGATGCAATCTGTAAATCTTCAGAAAGTCGGGGGGTATGGCGCAGCGGGCCGGAAAAGGCAAGGAGACCCGCACGGAAAGGATGGGCCGCGTGCGCTAGAGTGTCCGCCGCGTGCCCCGCCTCCTCCTCCTGGTCCTCCTGCTGGCGGCCAGCCCCTCCCGGGCTGGCACGGTCGCTTCCGAGTGCTGGGCCTCCTGCCGCCGCCACGTCGCGGATCCGTCCCTGCGCGCGCGGACCTGTGGCGCCTGCGTCACCGGGGGACGGGTGGACAGCTGGGTGGCGTCCCTGGGGAAGGGCGGGGTGGAGGCGCAGCAGGCGCTGGCCTCGGCGCTCACGGATTCCAGCTGGCGGGTGCGCTGGGCCGCGGTGCGGGCGGAGGCCCGGAGCCGGGGGCTCACGGAGCGGCGGGCCCTGGCGGATTGGATCATGGACACCCCGCCGGACGCGGACCTGGGGGCCTGCCTCACCGCCGTCCGGGCCGCCGCTGATTCCGGCCGCTCCACGGCGGACTTCCTTCGGGAGGCGGGCGCACGGGGCCCCTCCGCCGCCGCCCGGGTGTGGGCGAAGCGGGACGCCGTCCGGCAGTCGCTGGCGCTGGAGATGTTCTCGCAGGAGCCGTCCGTGCGGCTGCCGGCGCTCCTGCACCTGGCCACCTTCCAGGGGAGGTCGGCGACGCGCGTGGTGATGGACGCGGTGGCGACTCGGCCCGTCGCCGGTGATGCGGTGATGGCGGAGCTCCTCTCCTCCGTCGCGGAGCGGCAGCATGCGTCCGTGGGCAGGCTGCTCCTCACCGAGGCGAAGCCTCCGGACGAGGCGGTCATCAACCGGCTCTTCGCCGTGTTCTCGCGCGAACTGGACGTGCTGCGACCGGAGCTCACCTCCAATGACGTGCAGCGCCGGCGCACGGCGGTGGCCACCCTGCGCCGCTACGGTCCGCTGGCGAAGCGGGAGCTGGAGGGGGCGCTGGGGGATGACGACGGCCGGGTCCGGGAGCTGGCGGCGCGGGGCCTGGCGGAGTCCTCCGGGAAGCCCCTGCGGGACGTGGCGCTCCAGGGCGTGAAGGACTCGGAGTCCGCGGAGGCCGCCCGGCCGTGGCTGGGCGCGATGTCCCATGAGAAGGGGTGCTTCGCCTTCCTGCGGGACGTGGCGGAGGGGCGCAACGCCCGGACGCCGGAGGTCCAGGGGGAGGCGGTGGCGTTCATGGGGGATTGCACGGAGGGCCCGCCTCCCACACGGCGGCTGGCGCCCTTCCTCTCGTCGAACGTGACTCCGGTGCGCGCGGGCGCGGTGCGCGCGCTGGGGGCGCTGCCCCGGAACGGCGACGCGATGGCGCTGGCGGCGAAGGCGCTGGAGGACGGCGCTCCGGAGGTGGTGGTGGCCGCGTTGGACGTGCTGTCCGCCTACCGGCAGCCGTCGCGCGGGGACGAGGCCGCGGGCCTGCTGGAGTCGGATCATCCGGTGGTGCGCGCGGCGGCGGCGCGGGCGCTGGAGTTCGTGGGCCGCGCCGCGCACGTGCGCGTCCTGGCGGAACGTCTGCGCGGGGATCCTGTGGCGGACGTGCGCATCGCGGCAGCAAGGACGCTGACCGCGCTGGGCGGGCCGCACGCGGTGGCGGCGCTGAGCGAGGCGGCGGCGCACGACGCGGACACGCACGTGAAGCACGTGTCGGCGGAAGGGCTGCGGCGGCTGGGCTTCGGACGCTGAGGTCGCGAGCGGCATTCGGCCGCTCAGACTTCGGCGCTGACGGCTTGCGGCGGAAGGCCCGTGGATCAGGCCTTCCTCCTGACGCTCACGGGCCGCTGACGGCCTTGGCGTCCACCCGGTTCCGGCCCGCGTGCTTGGCCCGGTAGAGGTACTTGTCCGCGGCGGAGATGAGGTCCTCCGGCTGGGAGAAGTCCGAGTCCAGCAGCGTCGCCACGCCCAGGCTGATGGTCACCTTGATGGGCGTGCCGCTGAAGATGAAGTCCGCGCGGTCCACCGCCACGCGGCAGCGCTCCGCGCACGCCAGGGCCGCGTCCTCCGCGGACTCGCGCAGCATCAGCGCGAACTCCTCGCCGCCGTAGCGCGCGAGCAGGTCCTCGGTGCGCACCGTGTCCGCCACCCGCTGCGCGATGCGCGTCAGCACGAAGTCTCCGGCCGGGTGGCCGTACACGTCGTTGATGCGCTTGAAGTGGTCCACGTCGAAGAGCACCAGCGACAGCGGCACGCGGTGGCGCAGGCAGTACGCGAACTCCTTGCGCACCGTCTCCATGAAGTACTTCTTGTTGTAGACGCGGGTGAGGCCGTCGCGCGTGGCGGACTCGTAGATGCTGCGCTGGTACTGCTCCTCCAGCGCGTCCTGGATGCTGAACTTCAGCACCGTGTTGGAGCCGATTTGAATCTTGTCGCCGTCGTACAGCGGCGCCGCGCTCACCTTCAGGCCGTTGAGGTACGTGCCGTTGGTGCTGCCCAGGTCCACGAGCTGGAAGCGGCCGTCGCCAATGGCGACCACCTTCGCGTGCTTGCGGGAGATGCCGTCGTCCTCGACCTGGAACTGGGCCTCCGAGCTGCGGCCCAGCACCACCTCCAAGCGGTCCAGCTTGAACATCCGCCCGATGCCGGCGGCGGACTTGGCGCTGATGACGATCAGATAGGCGCTCTGCTGCTGGGCGCTGCCCAGCAGGTCCGAAATCGAATGGACTGAAGTTTTCTCCTCGGACATCGCGCCTTCCATCTTAGGGGCCGCCATTTCACGGCGGCAAGCACACCCACGCTCCTTTCCTGCACCCGGTGTCAGCCGACCCGCCCCACCCGCGCGGGCCTGCGCCCCGGTTTCTCCGGTGGCGGAACTGTCGGCCGCCCGACGGACAGCTCGCCGGCCACGGGCGTCCGGAGGAAGCGGGAGAGGGCCTCGCCCCCCCGGGGATGCTCCGCCAGCCCCTGCATCAGCTTCACCAGCGCCGCGGACGGGGTCATGTCCGCGCCCCCCACCGCCCCTTCCGCCAGTGCCTTGGCCCCGGACTCGTAGAGCGTGAGGTCCACCCCGTTGCGGTACGACTGGCTCACCACCAGCACCGGGACGCCCCGCTCCCGCGCCTGGACGAAGAGCGGCAGGAGCGAGCGGCCCAGCTCCGGCGCGATGGGCACGTTGCCCGCCCCGTACGCCTCCACCACCAGCCCCTTCACGTGCGGCAGCAGCTGCAGGGGCAGGGCGGGGTCCAGCCCCGGGTACACCTTCAGGAGGAAGACGCGCGGATCCAGCTTCTCATGGAGCCGGAAGGGGCCCCGGGACGGGAGGCCCTTCTCGAAGGTGGCGTCCACGCCCAGCGTGCCCAGCACCGGGAAGTTGGGGCTCTCGAAGGCGTCGTACTCCGCCACCTTCACCTTGCGCGTGCGGTTGCCCCGGTACAGGTGCGAGTCGAAGCAGATGGTCACCTCGCGCGGGCCCTGGAGCGCGGAGAGCACCGCGTCGATGAGGTTCAGCCGCGCGTCCGAGCGGATCTCCCCCAGCGGCCGCTGCGAGCCCGTCAGCACCACCGGGCAGGGCGGATTTCGCAACATGAACGACAGCGCACTGGCCGTGAAGGCGAGGGTGTCCGTTCCATGGGTCACCACCGCCCCGTCGAAGTCCGGCAGTCGACGGTGGAGGTGGGCGGCCATCCGGCTCCAGAGCTCCGGCTGCATCTCCGAACTGTCCAGGTTGGAGAACAGCTCCAGTTCGATGTCGGCCAGCTGGAACAGCTCCGGGGCGCGCTTGCGGAGCGTCTGGAAGAAAGCCGCGGGACGCAGGGCGGAAGGCCGGCCACCGGCCATTCCGAGCGTGCCTCCCGTGTGAAGCATCAGGACTCTGGGCATGGGTGAGGGGCCGTCTGCCAAAGGCCGCCTTGCTTTACAAGCCCGGCGCGCGTGGCTAAACCCCGGAGCCGTGCTCCTCCCTCGATGGATGCGTGTTGCTCCCGTGCTGGCCGCGGCGACCCTGATGGGCGCTGGCTGCGCCAAGAGCGCGGAAGTTCCGGCCACCCCCAAGGCCCCGGCGGCCGCCGCTCCGGCCCCCGCCGCCGCTCCGGCC
>NZ_RAWP01000205.1:0-6319 GCF_003668935.1 Corallococcus sp. AB032C
GCCCTTCCCCGCCGCCCCCACGGTCCTGGCCGTCAGCGGCCGCGCCAGCTTCGAAATCGTCCAGAAGGCCGCCCGCGCCCGCATCCCCGTCGTGGTCAGCGTGTCCGCCGCCAGCTCCCTGGCCATCGACCTGGCCCTGCGTGCTGGCGTGACGCTCGCCGCGTTCTCAAGGAACGGCCGCTGCAACGTCTACACGGCGACAGAACGCCTGGAGCTCCATCCTCAACCCTCGGGATTTCCTCATGACTTCCGCCATGACGCATCTCGATAAGAGGGCAGCCATCCAAACGTCAGACCGGCATCGTACATGCAGTCGGCGGCCCCGCCGGGTCACATGGAAGTCAGTGTGGGATCCAATGGACCCATCAGACTTCAATGTCTCCGGAAGGGAACTCACACCCGACGGCTGGGATGGGTGTCCAAGTTTTTACCTGTTGTCATGTATTTCTTGCTGAGCAGTGGTTGCGCCGCGACGCACTATTTGGCAATCTTGCATTTCCTCCTGGTTAAACTTTTCTAGTCTAGACGGTATCCTCTGCAAGAGCCGGACGTGAGCAGAGGGGGGTGGACACGATGAGCAGTGCGACTGCAAGCGCCGAGGTGAAGGCTTCCGGGGCGACGGAGGTGACGGCCGCGGCCGAGGTCACCGAGCCGCCGCGCCTGGCCCCTGGCTTCGCGGCGAAGCTGAACCTCACCGTGGACGTGGCGCTGCTGGTGGCGGTGCTGCTGGGCTCCGCCTGGATGCGCGGCGGGCTGACGTTCCCCATGAGCTGGGAGCTGCCCAGCATGGTGGTGACGGCGGTGCTGGTGTGGCTCATCACGGGCACGGCGCTGTGCCTGTACGACTCGCGCTTCGCCGAGCGCAGCAAGCTGGACCACGTGGCGCTGGTGTCCGTCACCACGCTGGCGGTGGTGACCATCCAGGCGGTGCTGGAGCTGGCGATGCCCACCGCGGCCCACGTGGGTCTGGCGCCGCTGCTCTTCATCTTCTGGCCGGTGGCGCTGCTGCTGCGCCTGGGCGTCTTCCGCCAGGTGGCCTCGCAGGAGGCCCCCACGGAGGAGGTGCTCATCGTGGGCACCGGCGCCATGGGCCGCTACACGGGCGAGGACCTGCTCAAGCGCGGTCGTCACAAGATTCTGGGCTACGTGCGCTTCCCCGCGGACCACGCCTCTGGCGACAGCCTGCCGGCGGACGTGCTGGGGCCCGCGGACGAGCTGGAGCGCCTGCTGCGCACGCTGCCCGTCAGTGAGGTCTACATCGCGGGCAACACGCTCAAGCAGGGCGAGTCCATGCAGGCGGCCATCAAGCTGGCGGAGCGCTTCGGCGTGCCGTTCGCGCTGCCGGCGCACTCGTTCCGCCTGGACCGCGCCCGCCCGGTGGACTCCCGCGCGGTGGCGGACGGCTACCTGCACTTCGCCGCGGTGGCGCCCAAGCCGCACCAGATGGCCATGAAGCGCCTGTTCGACATCGCCGTGTCCGCGGTGGCGCTGTGGGCCCTGCTGCCCCTGTTCGCGGTGGTGGCCGCCTGCATCAAGCTCACCTCGCGCGGCCCCATCTTCTTCAAGCAGCTGCGCACCGGTCAGCACGGCAAGCCGTTCTACATGCTGAAGTTCCGCTCCATGGTGGTGAACGCGGAGGAGCTCAAGGAGCGGCTGGCCGCGCAGAACGAGCAGACCGGCCCCGTCTTCAAGATGAAGAACGACCCGCGCATCACCGGCATCGGTCGTTTCATCCGCAAGTTCTCCATTGACGAGCTGCCCCAGTTCCTCAACGTGCTCCGCGGTGAGATGAGCATCGTGGGCCCGCGCCCGCCGGTGCCCAGCGAGGTGGCGAAGTACGAGACGTGGCAGCGCCGCCGCCTGTCCGTGCGCCCGGGCCTCACCTGCATCTGGCAGGTGTCCGGCCGCAACCAGATTTCCTTCGAGCAGTGGATGTACCTGGACATGCAGTACATCGACCACTGGAGCCTCACCGGCGACCTGCGGCTGCTCCTGCAGACGGTGCCGGTGGTCATCACCGGTCGCGGAGCAAGCTAGCAACCGGGGTGTCATTCCGGGCCCGGCGTTGACGCGCCGGGCCCGTTCGTCTTTCCATGGGGCGGGCCTTCCTCCCCTTGAGTGCGCAGCAGCCCCTGAAGGCCCGCGTCATCCATGACCGTGAACAGTCCTACTTCCCCCTCCGCTGAAGTCGACGACGGCGCCCGTGCGAACGAAGTGCGCGGCGCGGTCCGCAGCACCATGCAGCTCGGAGGCTCGCTGATGGTGACGTACGCCATCGCGCTGGGCATCCGCGCGCTGATGCCGCGCTACCTGGGCCCGGAGGCGTTCGGCTACTTCAACTGGTCGGAGGCGTTCGCCGCCACGTTCTTCGTGGCCACGAACCTGGGCCTGGAGACGTACATCAGGAAGGAGGTCCCCGTCCGGCCGGAGCACGCGAGCGACTTCTTTGGCACCACGATGCTCCTGCGCCTGGGGATGACGCTCATCCTGATGGTGGCGCTGGCGCTGGTGCTCCACCACACCGGCGAGCCTCCGGAGGTGCAGCACCTGGTGCAGTGGTTCGCGGTGGCCCAGTCGCTCATCGTCATCAACGCGTCCATGGCCGCGCTGCTGCACTCCAAGGGCAAGGTCGCGGGCCTGTCCGTCTCCAACGTCATCACCAAGATTGTGTGGGGCGGCGGCCTGGCGCTGATGGCCGCGTTCGGCGTGGGCCTGCAGTGGCTGGCCGTGCCCATGGTGCTGTCGGAGGCGGTGAAGCTCATCATCAGCTGGAAGCTGGCGAAGGAGCACCTGGGGCTGAAGTTCCGCGTCGACCTGACGGCGACGAAGAAGGTGATGAAGGCGTGCCTGCCGTTCTTCCTCACGGCGGCGGCGCTGGCGTGCAACGGGCGCACGGACATGACGCTCCTCGGCAAGCTCGCGTCGAAGGAGGAGGTGGGCTGGTACGGCGGTGCGTTCAGCATCGCGGGGCTCACTTTCCTCATCTCCCCCATCTTCGGCTGGGTGCTGATGCCCATGATGTCGCGCGCGGCGGCCCGCTCCCCGGAGGAGCTGTCGAACCTGACGCGCCGCTCGCTGGAGGGCGTGCTCGCGTTCACCGTGCCGGTGATGATGGCCATGGTGCTGGGCGCGGACCTGTGGGTGCGCCTGATGTGCGGCCCCGGCTTCGAGCCCGCGGCGCTGCCCCTGCGCGTGCTGTCCCCCATCTTCGTGATGGCCTACGTCACCATGGTCAGCAGCATCTGGCTGACCATGTCCAACAAGGAGTGGTGGGTGACGCTGGCGGCCACCATGGGCGCGGTGGTGAACCCCATCCTCAACCTGATGCTCATCCCGTGGCTGTTCCGGCGCATCGGCCCGTCCGGCGGCGCCACCGCCACGGCGCTCTCCATGTTCTTCACGGAGGTCATCGTCACGGTGCTCTTCCTCAGCCGCATGGGGAGGAACTCCTTCGACCGGCGCTCCCTGCTCATGGTGGCCAAGACGGCCGCGGTGTGCGTGGGCTGCGTGGTCCTGGACCGGGTGCTGTCCGGAGCGGGCATGCAGGCGTGGCCCCGGCTGGGGCTGACGGCCTCCGCCTACGTTGCGGGCGTGCTGGGCACCGGCGCCTTGCGTCCCTCGGAGCTGCTCCAGGTCGTGCGCATGGCGAAGCAGCGCGGTGGTAATGGTGCCGAGGTGGCCGTGCCGGCCGCTCCCGCCGCGTGAGGAACCCCCAGGCCATGCCTTCCCGCCCGTCCCGATTCCGCGGTCCCGTCTCCCGCGCGCTCGCGTGCGCCGGGTTGCTGCTGCTGGCCCCCGCGTGCAGCGGCCTGGGCAAGTACACCTGGGTGAACGACTACCAGGAGAAGCCCACCGAGTCGGACGCCGCCTACCGCATCGTCCCCGGCGACGTGCTCAACGTGAAGGTCTTCGGCCAGGAGGCGCTCACCACGCGCGCCAAGGTGCGCGAGGACGGCAACATCAGCCTCACGTTCCTGGACGACGTGGAGGCCGCGGGCCACTCGCCGGCCCTGCTGGCGCAGCAGATCCAGACGCGGCTCAAGGACTTCATCAACCACCCCGTCGTCACGGTGTCGCTGGAGGAAGCGCGCCCCATGTCCGTGACGATGCTGGGAGAGGTCGCCAACGTGGGCGCGCACGTGCTGGACCCGGGCGCGACGCTGCTCCAGGCGCTGGGCGCCGCCGGCAGCTTCACCGACTACGCCCACCGCGACCGCATCTTCGTGCTGCGCCGGGACGACCCGCAGGCGGAGCAGCCCACGCGCATCCGCGTGCGCTACGACGACATCATCCGTGGCGAAGGCCGAGCGGCAGCCTTCCGCCTGCGCCCCGGCGACGTGGTGGTGGTGGAGTAACCCGTGCTGGACGCGGCCCTCGCGAGCCTGTGGCTGGAGGTGGCCTCCGCCTCCGTGACGTACGGCGCAGCCGCCCGCGTGGACACCCGCGCGCGCTCCATGGACGCGCAGGCCACGGGCGAGGCCGTGTCCCCCCTGGCGGCGGACATGGACATCGTCCCCACGGTGAGCCTGAAGTACAACGACGGCAGCGCGGTGGCGCAGGTGGAGTACGCGCCGCGCATCTCCTTCCGTGAAGCCACCACCAACCCGCGCACGGAAGTGCAGCACGTGGGGCGGCTGTTGGGGGACTGGCGTCCCTCGCGCGGGCTCACGCTGCATGGCACCCAGGAGTTCGTGCTGGGCCAGGTGAACCTCTTCACCAACCTGCCCCTGGGCGGCAGCCTGGACGACGACCCGACGGTGCCCGGGGACACGCCGGCCCTCCCCATCCAGCCGCTGCCGGAGGGCGTGGACACGGTGTTCTTCCTGTCCTCGCTGACGACGCTGGCGGCGGAGACGGTGTGGCTGGGCCCGGGCTGGCGGCTGTCCGGCAGCGCGGGCTTCTCCGCCAGCGGCGGCCTGGACGACACGGCGAAGGAGGCCGTTCCCTTCCAGTACGGCCCTCGCGCGCAGCTGTCCCTGGGGAACTCCCCCGCGCCCCGGCACACGCTCTCCACCACGCTGGCGTACTCGGACTCGCGCTTCTCCACGGGCGCTCGCGCCACCGTGACGACGCTCACCGGCGGCTGGACGCACCGGTTGGATCGGCGCACGGCGGTGGAGGCCGGGGTCGGCGTGGGCGTGGCGTACTCCGTGCGCGCGACGGAGGACGACCCCACGGATGACCCGGATGTGCCCGGAGTCACCCCGTCAGGTGGGCGACGGCTGACGACCTTCCAGGTCGGGGGCACGCCCGTGGAGGATCCGCCGCAGCGCCTGGAGCTGCTCCCGGACCTGACGCTGGCGGTGTCCCACCGGGTGCCGTCGCGGACAGCGGACTTCAACGGCCGGCTCGCCGCGCGGGTGACGCCCTTCGTGGACCGGCTGACGGGGCTCGTCTACCCGCGGGCCGACCTGACGTTGAACGGCACCTGGGCGCTGAGCCCGCGCTTCCGGTTCTCCGGGACAGGTGGCGGCGCTTTCGCGGTAGGCGGAGCCGTGGGGGACCGGCAGGTGGTGGGCGGGGTGGGCGCGGGTTGGACGGTGAACCGGTGGATGACCCTGGAGGTGGACACCCGCGCGGCATGGACTCGCTCGCCCGACGTGGAGGCGGCCCGCACGGTGTGGTCCGCGACGCTGGGACTGACGGTCCAGAAAACGGGTATCCTCTGAGGCTCCCGCCATGGCGAAGCTCATCCTCCTGTCCGTCCTCATTGCCACCATCGCGCTGCCCGGAGCGGCCGCGCGCGATGCGCATCCCTGGAGGGGGATGAAGAAGGCCATCCTGTGGGTGGCCCTCTTCAACATGGCGTACGCATATGGCGTGCTCGTCCTCGTTCCCAGGTACGGGTTCGGGTGAGGGAAGGAAAGGCGTCAGACGTGATGGAGCTCCAACAGCTCACCGTCCTCCTCGTGGAGGACTCTCCGATGTTCCGCGTCATGCTGCGTGACATGCTCGAGCAGATGGGCGTGAAGAACGTGGTGGAGCAGCCCAACGGCAAGGCCGCCATGGAGTACCTGGCGAGCGGCGAGCTCAAGCCGGACCTCGTGTGTCTGGACCTGACGTTGCCGGACGTGTCCGGCTACGACGTCTGCGAGCACATCCGCCGCACGCCCGCCATCGCGCACGTGCCGGTGTTGATGGTGTCCGCGCGCAACCTGCCGGAGGACAAGGCCTACGCGGAAGAGGCCGGCGCCAACGGCTACCTGGGCAAGCCCTTCACGCCCGAGGAGCTGGAGAAGCGCGTGCGCCACGTGCTCAAGGCCGCGGCGCCCCGGGGCAACGCGTGACCACGCCCGCCCCACGCACGCCTCGCTCCGCC
>NZ_RAWP01000206.1:0-6314 GCF_003668935.1 Corallococcus sp. AB032C
GCCCCGGCCGCCGCTTCCCCCGCCCCCACCACGGAGGGCTCCGTCAGCCGCGAGGAGTTGGAGCAGCGCCTGGAGGCCACGCGTCAGGAGCTGCGCGAGGACATCCGCGCGCAGACGGCCACCCAGGCCGTGGCCAACAATGACTGGCAGGAGGAGTGGACGGAGGAGAAGCGCAAGCTGGAGCTGTTCACGCTGGACGGCTACCTGCGCGTCCGCCCCGTGCTCTTCTACAAGTTCGACCTGGGCAAGCCCGCGCTGCCCTCCGGCACGCCCCTGGGCCGCCAGCTGTGGACGCGCTCGCCGCGCTCCGCCTCCGAGCAGACCCAGGCGGGCGCCAACATGCGCTTCCGCCTGGACCCGTCCTTCAACGTCTCCGAGGACGTGCGCATCAAGGCGCAGGTGGACGCCCTGGACAACGTCCTCTTGGGCTCCAACCCGGACAGCGCCTACAGCGGAGATGGGCGCAACAACTTCACGCTCTTCTCTGAGAACGAGTCCCCGTCCAACTCCGCCGTCAACGCGTTCAAGGACTCCGTCATCGTGCGGCGCGCGTACGGTGAGGTGACGACGCCGGTGGGCATCCTGCGCTTCGGCCGCATGGGCAGCCACTGGGGCCTGGGCATGCTGCGCAACGACGGCAACTGCCTGGACTGCGACTACGGCGACACGGTGGACCGCATCCAGTTCGTCACGGAGCCGTTCGCCGGCTGGTACGTGACGCCCATGCTGGACTTCAACTCGGAGGGCCTGTCCACGGAGAAGGCCAACACCCTGGGCGAGCCGGTGGACCTCACCCAGTCCGACGACGCGCACAGCCTGGTGCTGGCCATCGCGCGGCGCGACACCGAGCAGCAGCAGAAGGCCAAGCTGGACAACAACCAGGGCGTCCTCAACTACGGCCTGTACTTCACCTACCGCACGCAGCGGTACTCCACCCTGTCGGAGACGGGCGTCCCGTTCGACGTGGCGAACCCCTCCAACCCGATCACCGTCACCACGCCGGCGTTCGTCCCGCGCGGCGGCACGCTCTACATCCCGGACCTGTGGTTCAAGTACGAGGAGAAGAAGTTCCGCGTCGAGGCCGAGTTCGCCGCGCAGCTGGGCTCCATTGACGGGCGCGCCCTCACGGCCAACGACCCCACCACCCAGTCGCTGCGCATCGCGCAGTTCGGCGGCGTGCTCCAGACGGAGTTCCACGTCATCGAGAACAAGCTGCACCTGGGCATCGAGATGGGCTTCGCCTCCGGTGACAGGGCGCCGGGCTTCGGCAACTACCCGGGCCGCCAGGGCTCGGGCTCGGATGGCAACACCGCGCCGGGCGACGTGGAGGGCCGTCAGTACAGCTGCGACAACGGCGGCTGCAGCGACAACGCCATCCGCAACTTCCGCTTCAACCGCGACTACCGCGTGGACGTCATCCTGTGGCGCTCCATCCTCAATGGCGTCACGGACGCGTTCTACGTGAAGCCGGGCCTCAAGTACTCCATCGCGGAGGGCTTCGACGTCTACGGCAGCGTCATCTACTCGCAGGCGTTCTACGCGGAGTCGACGCCGTCCTACATCAGCAAGAGCCTGGGCCTGGAGGCGGACATCGGCGCGCGCTACATCACCGAGGACGGCTTCGTGGCGGGCATCGACTACGGCATCCTCTTCCCGCTGGACGGCCTCAAGGACCTGAACCTGCCGGGCCAGGAGCTCAGCACCGCGCACGCCATCCGCGGCATGCTGGCCATCCGGTTCTAGCCCATGCGCTCCGTCCTCCCGCGGCTGTTCGCCGCCGCCAGCCTGACGTTCGCGCTGGTGGCATGCGGCATCAAGGGCAGCCCCCGCGCGCCCCGGCCGGCGCCGCTGCCCGCGCCCACGGCGGAGACGATTCCCGCGCAGCAATCGCCACGCGGACCCGTGGAGCCCTCCGGCCCCACGGTGCCTCCGTCCACCTCGGACGCCGGGCTGCCCGAGTGAGCGTCTTCCACCACCAGAAGGGCGTGCTGCACGCGGAGAAGGTGCCGCTGCCCGCCATCGCGGACGCGGTCGGCACGCCCACGTACGTCTACTCCACCGCCGCGCTCACGGAGCGCTTCCAGGCGGTGACGGGGGCGTTCCAGGGGCAGAAGCACCTCATCTGCTACTCGGTGAAGGCCAACTCCAACCTGGCCATCCTGGGCCTCTTCGCCAGGCTGGGCAGCGGCTTCGACATCGTGTCCGGCGGCGAGCTGGCGCGCGTGAAGCAGGCCAGCGGCGAACCGGGCAGGACGGTGTTCGCGGGCGTGGGCAAGACGCCGGACGAGATGGCCCAGGCGCTGTCCCAGGGCCTCCTGCTCTTCAACGTGGAGAGCGCGGAGGAGCTGGAGGCGCTGGATGCAGTGGGGCGCAAGCTGGGCAAGCGCGCGCCGTTCGCCCTGCGCGTGAACCCGGACGTGGACGCGCGCACGCACCGCTACATCTCCACCGGCCTGAAGACGTCCAAGTTCGGTGTGCCCTTCGAGGAGGCGGTCGCCCTCTACGCGAAGGCGAAGAAGATGAAGGGGCTGAAGGCGCTGGGGCTGGACTGCCACATCGGCTCGCAGCTCACGCGCACCGCCCCCGTGAAGGCCGCCCTCACCAAGGTGGCGGACCTCTACGTCACGCTCAAGGCCCGGGGCCACGCGCTGGAGTACCTGGACGTGGGCGGTGGGCTGGGCATCACCTATTCGGACGAGACGCCGCCCAGCCCCCAGGAGTACGCGCGCACGGTGCTGAACGCGACGGAGGCCACCGGGGCCACGCTGCTGCTGGAGCCGGGGCGGGCGCTCGTGGGCAACGCGGGCGTGCTGCTCACGCGCGTGCTGTACAGGAAGCCCACGGAAGCGCGGACCTTCGTCGTCGTCGACGCGGGCATGAACGACCTGATGCGCCCGGCCCTCTACGAGGCGCACCACGACCTCCAGCCGGTGGTGAAGCGCCGTGGCCGGGACGTGGAGGTGGACGTCGTGGGGCCGGTGTGTGAGTCCACGGACGTGCTCGCGCGGGCGCGCCCCCTGGTGCTGCCTCGCCAGGCCGACCTGTACGCCTTCATGAGCGCCGGGGCTTACGGGATGAGCATGGCTTCCACCTACAACTCGCGGCCCCGGCCGGCGGAGGTGCTGGTGGACGGAGCGGCCTGGCGTGTCGTGCGGGAGCGCGAGCGCGTCGAGGACCTCTGGCGCGGTGAGCGGGCCTGAACGTATAAGCGCCGGAATGAAGACCTTCGAAGGCTCCATGACGGCGCTGGCGACTCCGTTCCTCGACGGCGCGCTGGACGAGGGGGCCTTCCGGGCCCTGGTGCGCTTCCAGCTGGAAGGCGGCACGAACGTGCTGCTGCCCATGGGCACCACCGGCGAAGCGGTCACCATGGACGCGGACGAGCGCGAGCGCGCCATCGCCGTCGTCGTGGACGAGGTGAAGGGCCGTGTGCCGGTGGTGGCGGGCGCGGGCAGCAACAGCACGCGCGAGACGATTGATTCCGTACGCCGCGCGCGCGAGGTGGGCGCCAACGGCGCGCTCATCGTCACGCCCTACTACAACAAGCCCACGCAGGCGGGCCTGGTGGAGCACTACCGCGCCATCGCGAAGGCGCACCCGGGCTTCCCGCTCATCGCCTACAACGTGCCGGGCCGCACGGGCGTGGACCTGCTGCCGGAGACGGTGCTCCAGCTGTGTGACATCCCGGAGGTCGTGGCGCTGAAGGAGGCCACGGGCAACCTCATCCGCGCGGTGGACCTGGTGGAGAAGTGCGGCGAGCGGATGACGTTCCTGTCCGGCGACGACTTCACGGTGCTGCCCTTCATCGCGTGCGGCGGCAAGGGCGTCATCTCCGTGTCCTCCAACGTCGCGCCCCGCATGATGGCGGACCTGGTGGCGGCGGCGCGGAGCAACGACCTCGCGAAGGCGCGCGGCCTCCAGGTGCGGATGAACGCGCTGCACCGGCTGCTCTTCGTGGAGTCCAACCCCATCCCGGTGAAGTGGGCGCTGCACCTGATGGGCATGTTCGGTCCCGAAATCCGCCTGCCGCTCGTGCCCATGGGCGAGGCGAACGCCGCGAAGCTCAAGGCCGAGCTGTCCGGGCTGGGACTGCTGAAGGCCTGAAGGGAAAAGAGCGCCATGACCCGCACCGTCATCACCGGCATCTCCGGCCGCATGGGCAGCACGCTGGTGCGCCTGGCGAAGGCCGCCAGCGACCTTCCGGTGGTGGGCGCCACGGTGCGCCCGGGCAGCCCCCTCTCCGGGCAGGACGCGGGGCTCGTGGCCCGGCTGGGCGCGCCGCTGGACGTGATTGCGCACGACGACCTGGGCCGCGCGCTGGACGGCGCGAAGGCGGACGTCGTCGTGGACTTCACCGGCCCGGAGGCCACGCTGCAGCACGCGCGCATCTGCGCCGAGCGCGGCGTGGCGCTGGTGGTGGGCACCACGGGCTTCACGCCGGAGGGGCGCGCGCGGCTGGAGGCGCACGCGAAGCGGATCCCCATCGTCGCGGCGCCCAACATGTCCGTGGGCGTGAACCTGGTCATCCGCATGGCGGCGGAGCTGGCGCGCGTGCTGGGCCCGTCGTTCGACGTGGAGGTGCTGGAGGCGCACCACCGCATGAAGAAGGACGCGCCCAGCGGCACCGCGCTGAAGCTGGCGGAGGTTCTGATGGACGCGCTGGGCCGCACGAAGGACGACCTCACCTTCGCGCGCGAGGGGCAGACGGGCGCCCGCCCGCCGGGTGAGATTGGCGTGCAGGCGCTGCGCGGCGGGGACGTCGTGGGCGAGCACACGGTCTACTTTTTCGGCGAGGGCGAGCGCATCGAGCTCACCCACCGCGCGACGAACCGTGATCAGTTCGCACAAGGGGCGCTGAGGGCCGCGCGCTGGGTGGCGGGCCGCGCTCCGGGACTCTATGACATGGCCGACGTGCTCGGCCTCCAGGGGAAGACATGACCGCCCGTTATTGCCGCTTCCAGGTCGAGGGCCGTGCCAGCTACGGCCGCGTCGACGGCAACGAGGTGGTGGTGCTCACCGCCGCGCCGTGGGCCGGCGGCAAGGAGACCGGCCTGCGCCGTTCGCTCAAGGGCCTCACGCTGCTCACGCCGTCGGACGCGTCGAAGGTCGTCTGCATCGGCCAGAACTACCGCAAGCACGCGGAGGAGATGGGCAAGCCCATCCCCACGGAGCCGCTCATCTTCACCAAGCCCTCCACCGCGCTCAACGGCCCGGGTGCGCCCATCCGCCTCCCCAAGGCGAGCCAGGAAGTGCACTACGAAGCGGAGCTGGCGCTCGTCATCAGTGAGCGCCTGAAGAACGCGGACGAGGCCACCGCCGCGCGCGCCATCTGGGGCCTCACCTGCTTCAACGACGTCACCGCGCGCGACATCCAGCGCAAGGAGATCCAGCACACCCGCGCCAAGGGCTACGACACCTTCGCCTGCGCGGGCCCCTGGGCCGTGACGGGCCTGTCCCCCGCGGACCTGCGGGTGGTGTGCCGGGTGAACGGACAGGTGCGCCAGGATGGCCGCACGTCCGACATGGTGTTCAGCCCCGCCCGCCTGGTCTCCTTCATCTCCCACATCATGACGCTGCTGCCCGGCGACCTGGTGAGCACGGGCACTCCGTCCGGCGTGGGCGCGCTCAAGGCGGGGGACACGGTGGAGGTGGAGCTGGAGGGAATCGGAACCCTGGTGAACCCGGTTGAGATGGAGCCTTGAGTGCGACCGTCTATGTAGGACTGGGTTCCAACGAGGGCGACCGCGAGTCCCACCTCGTGGCCGCCCTTGCCGCGATGTCGTGCATCGACGCGGTGTCGGTGCTGGGCTGTTCCTCCCTCTATGACTCGGCCCCGGTGGGGCCCGCGCAGCCGCGCTTCCTCAACGCCGTGGTGGCGCTGGAGTGCGACCTGACGCCGCAGCGCCTGCTGTGCATCCTCCAGCGGATCGAGCAGGACCTGGGCCGCCGCCGGACGCAGCGCTGGGGCCCGCGCACCATCGACCTGGACATCCTCCTGTGGGACGAGGAGGACCACTCCGTCGTCGCGGACGCGAACCTCCAGGTGCCCCACCTTGAACTGCACAAGCGCCGCTTCGCGCTGGAGCCCCTGGCGGAGCTGGCCCCCGACGCCCGCCACCCGGTGCTGGGCGTGACGGTGCAGGAGCTGCTCGCGAAGCTCGCCCCCCAGGACGTCCGCAAGCGCGAGGCCCTCTTCTGGCCCGACATGGGCGCCCGTTTCCCCGTCCACGAACTATGAGCCTGTCCCTCGTCCTGGCCACGACCGCGCTGCTCGCGGCCGAGCCCACCTCCCTGCCTCCCGGCCACCCCACGAT
>NZ_RAWP01000207.1:0-6298 GCF_003668935.1 Corallococcus sp. AB032C
GCGCCCGACACCACCCCCACCCCGGCCTCCGCCACCTTCCGGGCGAAGGAGCGCGCGAACGGCAGGAAGCCCTGATCCGGATGGCGGCTGCCCACCATCGCCAGCCTGCGGCGGGGAGGACCCGGGTTGCCCAGGAAGAACAGCAGCGGGGGCGCGTCCTCCAGCCCCACCATCCGGGCGGGGTAGGCCGGCGAGCCCGCGAAGGCCACCTGGAGCCCCGTCCGGGCACAGGCCTCTTCCGTCCGGGACGCCAGGGCGTCCAGCGATGCGACGGCGGCCAACCGCTGGCGGACGGTCGCGGGCACCGGCACGTCCGCCACCCAGTCCCGCACGGGCGTGGACGCGAGCCGGGACAGCGCCCCACCGGCGAACGCGCGCACGGCGTCCAGCGTCCGGGGCCCCAGGCCCGCAATGGCCCAGAGCGCCAGGGTGGCGCGCTGCTCGTCCCAGTGTAGGTGCGTATCCGTGTTTGTGTCCGCCATGCCGTCCCCGCCTGTTTCCCACCTATATAGAGGTGGTCCCGGGAGGGGCGTGACACATAACACCGGTTCTTCGAGGGTCAAGCGACCCGCCCTTCCCGGGCGGGTCGGAATGCAGCATTCCTGCCGATCGCCGCCTTGGGTCAGCGGCTGGCGGTGGGCGTTCCGTCCTTGCGCATGGTGGCGCGGTCGCCGGCGGAGATCTCCACCATGGAGCGGGTCATCAGGCAGTTGGAGGTGCGCTCACGCACTTCGGTGACCATGCACTGGGCCACGGCCTCCCAGGGGTAGGCCTTCTGCTCCTTGCCCGCGTCGCCCATCTTGTAGTCGCTGCGACCGAGCACGTCCTTGCTGGGGTCGCCGCGGCGCTCGATGGTGAAGGTGTTGCCCACCTGGACGCCGTCCGCGGTGCCGCGGTCCACGACGATGAAGTTGTGCTCGCCCAGCAGCGTCTGGCCCGGCGTCATCGGCGTGAGCACGAAGCCGGGGATCTCCTTGCTGTTGGCCTTGGGGGCGATGCGCTCCGACAGCTTCTCGCTGGAGGGGCCCACCAGGTCGCCACGGGCGATGGGGTCCCACGTCTCCATGATGCGCGCGGTGACCACGTCGTTGTTGATGGCGACGACCTGCACCGTGCCCAGGAGCTCCGTGAGGTAGCCCGTGCGCGCGTTGGACACCGGGTGCTTCACCTCTTCCACGGTGTGGAAGATGACGTAGCGGTCGCCAATCTTGGCGGACCCGCGCTTCTTGAAGCGCAGGTAGACCTTCTCCGGGGAGGAGAGCATCAGCGCCTCGGAGGTCGAGCCCTCGATGCGGCCCGCCTCGTCCAGCTCGCGCGTCGTCACGAAGCCCTTGGTCGTCACCGGGCTGGAGGCGGACGGGTCGAAGCCGATCTTCCCGACCACCGACACCAGGCGGCCGCCGCTCACGTCCGTGGGCGCCACCACGTCGTCGGAGGGCAGGTCACCGGCCTCCACGCGCGAGGGCACCTCTTCGCCGCCCGGGAAGAACTTCACGTTGTTGCCCGGGTAGATCCAGTGCGGGTTGGCGATCTGCGGGTTGTAGGACCAGACCTTGGGCCAGTACCAGGGGCTGCCCAGGTAGCGCTGGGACAGGTCCCACAGCGTGTCGCCCGTCTCCACCGTGTGCACCTGGCCGGGCGCGCTCTCACGGCCCTGCGCGGCGCCGGGCGGGAGCGTGACGGAGGTGGGGCGCTGCTCCACGTCGTCGGAGATGTCCTGCCCTTCCGTCTCGGAGGACGACTGGGATTCATCCTCCTGCGCGTCCTGGGCGAAAGCCGTCCATGCCGGCGCGACGGTGAGGGGCACGAGCAGGGAGGCAAGGATCCGGGTGCGCATCGGACGACGTCCTTTCACAAAAGGGCTTACGGCGAGAGCGCGGCGAGCCGCTGCTCCGCCTGCGTGGCGGCGGCCGTCCCCGGGAACTGGGTGACGACGCGGGTATAGAGGGCTCGGGCATCCACGGCCTGGTTCAGCCGCACCCGGCACTCCGCGAGCCGGAGCATGCCGTCCTGGACGGCATCCCCGGCGGGGTAGTTCTTGATGAGCTTCTCGAACGTCTTGGCCGCGCCGGCCGCGTCCTTGAGCCCCATCTGGCCCAGGCCGCTGAAGTACAGGGCGTTGTCGGCGCGAGGGTGGCGCGGGTTCTCCGCCGCGAAGCGCGTGAGCGTCTCCACGCCGCCTTCCACGTTGCCGGTGCGAAGCATGGCCACCGCGCGCTCGTACTCAGCGTCGAGGATGTCCGGATCCTTCTCCGGCGGCTCCATGCGGGTGGCCGTGGTGGAGGCCATCGAGCCTCCCAGGCTGACCGAGCCCGTCCCCGACGAGCCCTCCACCGGGGAGATGAACATCTCCATCTGGTCGGTGTCCGGCTCCATCACCGCCACCGCCGTGTTGATGCGCGGCGCGGGTTCCTTCTTCGGCTTGAGCCGCACCACCGTCAGCTCCGCTGGCGCCAGACCCAGCGGCTCGCCCACTTCCGGCGAGGCGGCCTCCGGCTTCGCGCTCGCGGTGGCCTTCGGGGACGCGGCGGGGGCCGGGGCGGCGGCGCGGGCGCGCGAGACGGCGTCGCGGTTCTCCAGCCGCTCCAGGCGCTCCATCAGCGACGACTGGGCTGCGCGCAGCGTGCGCACCTCAGCCTCCAGCCGGCCCACTTCCGTCTGCGAAGCAGCGGTGGTGGCGCAGGCGGTCGGCGCGGACAGCGCGACGGCGGCAAACAGGCGGAAGAGGAAGGGACGCACCGGCACGAGCCTGGACGGAGGGAATTCCAGGTCGAGGATAGGAAGGCCGGTCGGAGACCGTCAAGAAAACGACCCCGGCGGGCCTCCGCTAGAAGCGGTGCAGCACGAAGTTGAGGTGCCGCCCTGTGCGCCCCGCGTCCCGGCGGTGGGAGAAGAACCGCTCTGGATCACACGCCGTACAGGCCTGTAGCACGTCCACCTGCCCCGGCTTCAGCCCCGCCTTTGTGAGGGACGCCTTCACCGCGAGTGGAAGATCCAGGTGCGGTTTGGCTCCCGCGCGGACGACGTCCGGACCGAACCGCGCGCGGAAGCGGTCGCCCAGCTCCGGGGACACCTCGTAGCAGCACGCCTGGATGCAGGGGCCCACCGCCGCGAGCAGGTCCTCCGGCCGGCTGCCCCGCGCCACCAGCGCCTCCACCGTGCGGGCGCTGATTTCCAGGTCCGTGCCCTTCCATCCCGAGTGCACCGCCGCCACGCGCCGCGCTCGCGGGTCCACGATCAGCACCGGCACGCAGTCCGCGGTGCCCACCGCCACCCAACTGCCCTCCCCTTCCGTCCACAGCGCGTCCGCCTCGCCCAGCGTGGGGCGCAGCACGTCGTCGGCTTCGCCGCGCGCCTCCAGCACCGTGTCGCCGTGCACCTGCGACACCCGGCAGAGCGAACCCAGACGCGCGCCCGCGGCCTGGGCCAGCCGACGGTGGTTCTCCTCCACGCGGGGACGCTCGTCGCCCACGGAGAAGCCCAGGTTCAGGGACGCATAGGGCCCCTCGGACACCCCACCCGCGCGAGTGGCGAAGCCGTGGGGCACCGGCAGCAGCGCGGAGGTGAGGAACACGGACCGGGTCATGGTTGGAACTCCTCTTTCCGGACGCGGATTTCGGGACTACCGCCACCGTGCCACGGGTACAGCCCGTGAAAACAGGAACATGCCGAGGAACAACACCCCCATTTCAATATTTCGACACCGGTACGTTTGACAGGGCGTGTCATGCCCCTGACAATTTTGAACACTCCGTCACTCGCGGACAGAACGCGAGTGCACGAAGCACACTGCGCCCCGCACATGGCCCTCGGTTCCGAGACGATTGGCAGGAAGCTCTTGTGGAGCATCGCGCTGCCCGGGTTGGTGGTGGCGCTCCTGGGCGTGGGGCACTTCTCGCGCGAAGCCCGGCAGGCGGTGCGTGAAGGCACGCACCTGGAGGCGCTCGCGTTGGCGGAGGCCGTGGCCTCCACCTTCACGCTGCCGCAGGCTCCGGGCGCGGCACCGCATGGCGCGGTCGCGGACGTGCTGTCGTCTGACACGCGGCTGTTCCGCTCCGTGGAGGACCTGCGGGTCCTGACGCCGGACGGGCGCATCCGGTGGAGCAGGCGGCCGGCCGAGCAGGGACATCCGCACCCGGAGGCCACGCGGCTGTCCGCGACGGGGCCGGAGACGGCGCGCTCCAGCGACCACGGCACGGAGGTGGTGCGGCCCCTGGGCGGTCCGGAGTGCTCCGGCTGTCACACCGGCGAGGCCGCGCAGCGCATGGGCGTCCTGCAGGTGCGCATGGGCGAGCCCGCGCTGACCCGCCAGCTCCAGACGGTGTTCCAGGACGCGCTCGGCGCGATGGTGCTCTTCGTGGGCATCCTGGGGCTCGTCACGTGGCTGTCCCTGCGCTTCGTGCTCACCGCGCCGCTCAAGCGGCTGAGCGAGGCCATGGGCCGCGCGGCCGACGGCGACCTGCTGGTGCGCGCGGAGGCCCGGAGCACGGACGAGATTTCCCGGCTGGGCGCGGCCTTCAACCAGATGCTCGCGCGGCTCACCTCCATGAAGGTGGAGGAGATCGACACGCACCGCGACCTGCAGTTGGTGAAGGAGAAGCTGGCGCTGAAGGACGAGCTGGAGGAGCGCCTGACGGAGTTGTCGCTGCTGTTCGACGTGGCCCGCTCGCTCAACACCACGCTGGAGCTGGACGAGCTCCTGTCGCGCATCACCCGCCTGGTGGTGGAGCGGCTGCACATCCCGGACTTCTCCATCATGCTCCTCAACGAGGAGGGCATGCTGGAGGTGAAGCACGCGTGGCCGCAGGGCCGGGGCCTGGAGGGCCACACCTTCGCCATGGGCGAGGGCGCATGCGGCCGGGCCGCCCAGACGCGCAAGGCCGTGTACCTGCCGGACCTGACGGACAGCACCAGCATCTTCGCGCGGCGCGGGCTGCGCGGCGGCTCGGAGCACGGTTCGCTGCTGGCGGTGCCCATGGTGCACGCGGACACGCTCCTGGGCGTCATCAACTTCCAGCGCCCGGAGACGGCGAGCATCTCCGCGGAGGAGATCGAGCTCTTCACCGCGGTGGCGGATCAGGCAGCGACGGCGGTGACGAACGCGCGCCTGCACGCGGAGACGGTGAAGCTCACGCTGACGGACGCGCTCACGGGCGTGCCCAACCGCCGCCACCTCTTCCAGCGGCTGGACCTGGAGCTCGCGCGAGCCCAGCGCTTCGGCGTGCCTCTGGCGCTGCTGATGGTGGACGTGGACCACTTCAAGCGGCTCAACGACCTGGCCGGGCACCGCGCCGGAGACGAGACGCTGCGCCGGGTCTCCGACGTACTGCGGACCCGCGCGCGCAAGGTGGACACGCTGGGGCGCTACGGCGGCGAGGAGTTCGTGCTGCTGCTGCCGCAGGTGTCCAAGGCCACGGCGGTGGAGGTGGCGGAGACGCTGCGCCGCGCGGTGGCGGACTCCGTCACGCTCAGCCGCCCGGGGCTGCCCGGGGGCCACGTCACGGTGTCCATCGGCGTCTCGCACTTCCCCACGGACGCGTCGGCGCAGGACATGCTGGTGGATTGCGCGGACTCGGCGCTCTATTGCAGCAAGCGGACGGGCCGCAACCGCGTGACGGCGTTCGAGGCCGGCATGGAGATCCACCCCGGACGCGAGCGCAGCATCAGCGCGCCGCCCGCGGACGCGCCCTCCACGCCGCCCGCGCCCTCCGGCATCGCGAAGGCCTGAGCGCGGGGCGCCAGGGCGCCCTGCCTGGCGCTACCGCTGCACGAGCGTGCGGACCACGGGGAGCATCAGGTCCGCCCACTCCTCGTAGCCCACCGCGGACGGGTGGAAGCCATCCGAGCAGAAGAAGTCCGGGCGCCGGGGGATCATCTCCCGGCTGGCGGTGAAGAGGTCCACCAGGTGCAGCCCGTGCGCGCGGGCCACGGAGGCGATGGCCTGGTTGAACGGCTCGATGCGCCCTTCGTACAGCGCGCTGGGCACCATCTTCGCCACCGGCGCGAGCGCCATGTCCGCCAGGTTCGCCACCACCATGGACGCGCCGGTCTGCTTCAGCCGCCGGGCGATGCGGTCCAGGTCGTCCTGGAACTCCGCCACCTCGGTGCCGCGCCAGACGTCGTTGGTGCCCACGCCCAGGGTGATGAGCGTGGGCTGCAACGCGATGACGCGCTTGAGGGCGTTGTTGACGATGTCGCGCACGCGCGCACCGCTCTGCCCCAGGTTGGTATGGCCCACGGGGAGGCCGTCCTTGCGGAGGCGGGAGGCGAGCCGGTCGGGATAGCCCCCGCCCTGCGA
>NZ_RAWP01000208.1:0-6243 GCF_003668935.1 Corallococcus sp. AB032C
CCGGTGCGCTCATGAGCAACACCCCCTCCATCGAGCTGTGCGGCCACAAGGTCGGCCCCGGCCAGCGCCTCTTCGTCATCGCCGGCCCGGACAGCATCGAGTCCGAGGAGATGGCCCTGCGCCACGCCCACCTCCTCAAGGGCATCACGTCCCGGCTGGGCGTTCCGTATGCCTTCAAATGTTCCTATGACAAAGCCAACCGGACCAGCGGGAAGTCCTTCCGCGGTCCGGGTTTGAAGGAAGGTCTGAGAATCCTGGACCGTGTCCGTCGGGAGGTGGGGGTGCCCGTTCTCACGGACGTCCATGAAACCAGCCACGTCGGGCCTGCCGCTGAAGTCGTGGATATCATCCAGATACCGGCGTTCCTGTGTCGGCAAACGGACCTCGTGGAGGCGGTGGCCCGCTCGGGCAAGGGGGTGAACTTGAAGAAGGGACAGTTCGTGGCCCCCAAGGACATCGTCCACTCGGCGCGCAAGGCCGTGGAGGCGGGCAACCCCAACGTGCTCGTCACCGAGCGCGGCTCCTCCTTCGGCTACAACAACCTCGTCGTGGACATGCGCGGCTTCGCCCAGATGCGCGAGGCCGGCCTCGTGGTCTGCATGGACGCGACCCACGCCGTCCAGCTCCCCAGCTCCAGCGACGGAAAGACAGGCGGTGAGCGCCGGTTCGTCTCGCTGCTCGCCCGCAGCGCCGCCGCCGCCGGGATTGACGCTTTATTCACAGAAGTCCACGAAGACCCCGACCGTGCCCTGTGTGACGGTCCGTGCTCGCTCAATCCACAGATGTTCGAGGACGTGCTACGAGATGTACTCAGCATCCGCCGCGCGCTGGGTCACGAAGCCAGTTGATGCATGCGAAAGGTGAGGAGGCCATGCAGACGGAAGCGCCTTCCAAGCCGGGCAAGGAAGAGCTGACGTCCCGTGCGTCGCGCGTGCGACTGCTCGTGTTCGACGTGGATGGCGTCCTCACCGACGGCGCGCTGTATTACGGCGACAACGGCGAAGTGATGAAGCGCTTCAACGTGAAGGACGGCCATGCGCTCGTCATGGCCCGCCTGGTGGGCCTGCCCGCCGCCATCCTCACCGCGCGCACGTCCCGCATCGTCGAGGCGCGAGGCCGAGAATTGGGCCTCGCCGCCATCTTCCAGGGCCGCAAGGAGAAGGGTCCCGCCTTCCTTGAATTGCTCGCCCAACTCCAGATACCCGCGAATCAGTGCGCGTATATGGGAGACGACCTGAACGACCTGGACCCCATGTCACTCTCAGGGCTGTCCGCCTGTCCGGCGGATGCTGTTCCAGAGGTGCGCCAGGAAGCAGACTTCGTTACGACGAACGTGGGCGGTCACGGAGCCGCCCGTGAGCTTGTGGAGCTGTGCCTCCGTGCCAGTGGCCGTTGGGATGACGCCGTGGGTCTGATGAGAAGCACAGATAAACGCAGCACGTCGTAGGGTGGGTTGATCAAACCCCGCATTCAAGGTAGGTGTTTATTTCCATGGCTAGTGGAACGATGCAGTCCGAGGGGAGTACGGCGATGACGGACCAGCTCTACACGACGCACGACATCAGTCGGTTGCTTCAGGTGGACCCGTCGACGGTGAGCAAGTGGATTGACCGCGGCATCCTGATGGCCTTCCGGACTCCGGGTGGCCACCGCCGGGTGCGTTCGACGGACCTGCGCACCTTCCTGGTCACCCACCAGATGCCCGTGCCCGAGGAGCTGGGTAGCAGCACGGTGCGCCTGCTGGTCGTGGACGACGAGCGCCCGGTGCTGGACGCCATCAAGCGCGCGTTCAAGCCGCACGCGAACCAGGTGGAGCTCCAGACCACCACGAGCGGCGTGGAGGCGCTGCTGCTGGTGTCCGAGCAGAAGCCGCACGGGATGATCATCGACCTCAACATGCCGGACATCGACGGCATCGAGGTCTGCAAGCGCATCCGCGCGCGCAAGCAGATGGAAGGCGTGCGTCTCATCACCATGACGAGCATGCACACGCCCGACGTCGTGGAGCAGTCCAAGCAGGCCGGCGCGGTGGCGTGCCTGGCCAAGCCGCTGGACGTGACTCAGGTAATGGAGCTGTTCCGGGTGCCGCTGGCGCTCAACACCAGCGCTGCTCGCAAGTAACAGGGCGGGGGCTTCCGCCGGCCACCGCGGAAGCCCTCGGGTCGCAACGATGCTTGCGGGAGTCGCCGCGCCTCGCGGCAGCGAGGGCAGCGGCCTCCCTGATGGGGTGTTGATGCACGCGCATCAACCCTGGACCTTCACCTCGACGACGCGGGGCCTGGTCTCCTCGCGACGCGGCAGGGTGAGGGTGAGCACGCCATTGTCGTAGCGGGCCTCCACGCCGGTCGCGTCCACCGTCTCCGGCAGGCGGAACTGGCGCGCGTACACGCCCGAGGCGCGCTCCTGGCGCCGCAGGGTGCTGCCCTCCGGCACGGCTTCGGCCTTGCGCTCGGAGCGCACGGTCAGCACACCGTCCTCCACCTTCACCTGGATGGCCTTGGCGTCATGGCCCGGCAGGTCCACGCGCAGCGTGATGCCGGACTCGGCCTCCAGGATGTCCGCCGCGGGCGTGACGGTGCGCTCGGCGTCATCGCGGACGCCCGGCGAGGCCAGCTCGCGGAAGATGAAGTCGAAGTCGCGCAGCAGCGGGTGGGTGACAGCGGCGTTGTTGAAGGGATAGCGAGCGTTCAGCATGGTCGTCTCCTGTTCGTGACGTCCCTTGGGACGCACGTCGTGCGGGTTCACGGTCGTTGTTGAAGTGGGTGGCCGGGACCCTGTTTCCAGGAGCGCCCGGCAGCGCCTCACAAGACTCAAGAGAACCATGCTTCGGGACGTGTCAAGGAACGGCCCCGCACGTCCTGGAGCTCCCGCGAAAGGCCTTCGTGCCCGCCCGCCTGCTCTCCTGGCGGGGGGCCAGGCTCAGTCGTCGTCGCGGCCCAACGTGACGGCGGCGCCGTCCTCTCCGCGGGTGACGTGCACCTGCCAGGGGCGGCAGCAGACGGGGCAGTCCTCCACGTAGGACTCGGAGGAGGCGCCCAGCGAGTCCACGTCCACTTCGACCTCTTCGCCGCAGTACGGGCACATCTGGGTGGCGGCGTCCGCGAATGGCTGCATGGTCCAGCCTCCTTGCTTTCAAGCCATGTTCGGTGACGTGGACTGAGCGTCCGCGCCATCCGACGCTAGAATCCCCACCCCATGGCTCCCCCTTCCCGGAATCGCATCGCGGACATCCTCGTCAAGGCGCGCGTCATCGACGAGTTGCAGCTACGCAGCGCGCTCGCCTCACTGGACCAGTGGGGTGGACGCGTGTCGCGCGTCGTCGCGGACCTGGGGCTGGCGTCCGAGGAGACCATCACCCAGGCCATCTGCCAGGGGCTGGGAATGCCGCGCGTGCAGCTGGGCAACCTGACGAAGGACGCGGCGGCGCTCGCCCGCGTGGAGGTGGGGCTCGCCGAGCAGAAGGGCGTCTTCCCCGTGCAGCTCAAGGACAATGGGAAGACGCTGGTGCTGGCGATGTCCGACCCCACGGACCTGGCCACGTTGGATCAGGTCGCGGCGCGCAGCCGCGCCCGCGTGGTCCCCATGGTGGCGGGCGACCGTGAAATCGAGCACGCCATCCTGCGCCACTACCGTGGCCAGGAGCCGGTGGAGAAGAAGCGCTTCAAGCCCGACTCGGACAAGCAGCAGGACGCGGGCGAGCTCCCGGAGGAGGAGGAGTTCAAGGTCGTGGACATGAGCGGCAAGACGGTCGTGAAGCGCATCAGCGACATCGTCGACCCGAACGCCGCGCCGCCGCCCCCCGCCGCCCCGGCCCCCGCGGCGCGCGCGGCCCCCGCGCCCGCCGCGAACGCGGGCTCCAGCGCCTCGGACATCCTGGATGAAATCCTCGCGGGCGGCGCGCCCACCTCCGAGTGGACGGAGGAGGACCTGGCCCGCCTGCAGACGGTGCAGCAGAACCAGGAGAAGAGCTCGAAGATTCTCCGCGCCCTGCTGGAGCTCGCCTTCGAGAAGGGCGCCGTGCAGCAGCGCGAGCTGGCCACGCGCATGCGCCTCTGACCCTGGCTTGTTTCAGCCCACCTCGCGCAGCTCGCGCGCGGTGAGCCCCAGCAGCGTGAGGATGGTGTCCAGCCCGCCGGCGGAGATGGACGTGTCGGCGGCCTCGCGCAGCTTCGGCTTGGCTCGGAAGGCGATGCCCAGCCCCGCCTTCTCCAGCATCAGCAGGTCATTGGCCCCGTCACCCACGGCGATGACCTGCTCCAGCAGGATGCCCTCCTGCTTCGCCAGCGTCTCCAGCAGCTCCGCCTTGCGGCGCGCGTTGACGATGGTGCCCAGGGTGCGGCCGGTGAGCTTCCCGTCCTGGACCTCCAGCACGTTGGAGTACGCGAAGTCGATGCCCAGCCGCTTCTGCAGCGCCTCCGCCGCCACGGAGAAGCCGCCGCTGATGACCGCGGTGCGGTAGCCCAGGCGACGGAGCACCCGGATGAGCGTCTCCGCGCCTTCCGTGAGCGGCAGGTTCGCGGCCAGCTCGTGCAGCACGCGAGCGTCCAGCCCGGCGAGCAGCGCCACGCGCTGACGCAGGGACTCGTCGTAGTCCATCTCCCCGTGCATCGCGCGCTCGGTGATGGCGGCCACCTTCGCGTGGACGCCGTAGGCACGCGCCAGCTCGTCGATGACCTCGATGCGGATGAGCGTGGAATCCATGTCCATCACCACCATCCGCTTGCCGCGCCGGTAGAGGCTCTCGCGCTGGAGGGCGACATCGAACGTGGGGCTCGCCATGGACAGCGCCAGCAGCGCGCGCTTGAGCGCTGACGTGTCGGCGTCCGGCGGCAGCGTGACGTGCAGCTCCACCGCGGCGAGTGGCGTCTCGCTCAGCCGGGTGATGCGCTCCACGCGCGCGTTGCCCGCCACCAATTGTTGCGTCAGCGCATGCACGTCATGCAGGCCCAGCGCCTTGCCCACCGCGGTGACGACGTAGCGCAGTGGCTCCGGCCCCGGCGCTGGAGACGTGACGGCCGGAGGCACCGCGCGGACGTCCACCGTGACGCCCAGCTCCCGTGCCAGCTCGGGGAGCGCCTGGAGGGACTCTCCGCCCGGCAGACGCACCCACAGGGCCAGGGTGAGCAGGCCCTGCACCACCACCTGCTCCACGTCGAGCAGCTCCGCGCCCGCTTGCGCGAGCAGGCCGGTGAGGCGGGCGGTGGTGTCGGGGCCGTCCCTTCCGGTGACGGTGAGGAGGACGCTGTCAGAGGGGCGCGTGTGCATGACGCACCGCACTCTGACAGGTCCATGCGGGGACGGGCGAGCCTCGCGAAGAGGCCCGCCTGCCCGGCCGACGGCTACTCCTGCGGATCCGACGACAGGACGAGCGAGCCGCGCTCCAGGTACTCGCGCTCCGGGAAGGCCTTGTAGAAGTCCGCCAGCATCGCGTCCACGTCCGGGTAGCGCTGCTCGCGCCGGTCCTGCGTGGCCTTGTCGAAGAGCTGATCCAACCCGCTGGGCGCCTCCGGGTTCACCTCCGACGGCAGCGGCGAGCGGCGGCCCGGAATCTGACCGGTGAACATCTCGTAGAGCAGGATGCCCAGGGCGTACACGTCCGCGGCGGGACCCGCCTCCTGGACGCCCTTGTTCATCAGCTCCGGCGCCATGTAGACCATGCCGCCCGTGCCCACGAACACCTGGGGCATGCCCTTCGTCGCGTCCACCTCCACCACGCGGCTCATGCCGAAGTCGGAGAGCTTCGCGTTGCCGTACGTGTCGAAGAGGACGTTCTCCGGCTTGATGTTGTGGTGGGTGAGCCCCGCGGCGTGCGCGGCCTTCAGGCCGTACGCCAGCTGCAGGAAGGTGCGCAGCGCGTGCTGCACGTCGATGCCCTTGCCGCCGGCCGCCTCCAGCTTCTCCTTCAGGCTGCCGCGCATCAGCTCCACCACGAAGTAGGGCCGCGCCGAGTCCACGTTCTGGTCGAGGATCTGCACCACGCCCGGGTGGCGCACCTGCGCCTGCGCGCACAGCTCCTTCTTCAGGCGCTTGAGCACCTCACCGCGCTGAAGGAAGGAGAAGTAGCCGAAGATGTCCTTCAGCTCCTTGATGCAGATGTCCAGCCCCAGGGCGTTGTAGCGGCCCTTGAAGACCGTCCCCAGCGGCCCCGTGCCAATGGGGTCGAACTTCTGGTAGCGCAGGTCCAGGTCGCTGGTGCCCTTCGCGGCGGCGGCAGCGGCGGCGGCATGGGGGACCGGGGCTGCG
>NZ_RAWP01000209.1:0-6149 GCF_003668935.1 Corallococcus sp. AB032C
GACGCGGGGCGGGCGCCGGCGTCTGGGATTGCAGCGATGAGGCGAGCAGCAGCGCAACGGGGAGCATCTGGGTTCCTTGGGATGAGGCAGGTGCGACAGCGGACCTGCAAGGGAGCGTGAATGGGCCGGCTCCCTTTCCGGCGCGAACTTCTTAGCGCATGCGGGACACGGAGCGTCCTAGCCTTCTAGGCTCGAAACGCGGGTCGGCCCTGGACCCGGTACGTGAGGACCCGCCTTGAGGCCCACCCTGCTCCCGTTGTTGTTCGCGCTGTCGCTGTGGCCCGCCGTCGTCCCCGCGGCGCAGAAGGTCACCGTGCCGGTGGACGTGGGCGTGGGGCCGGCGGTGTTCGTGTTCTCCGGCCCCATCGCGGACGACCAGCTCCTGCACACGGGCCTGAAGCTGTCGGTGGACGCGGTGCTGGACAAGGAATGGCTGCGCAAGAACCAGCGCGCCATCCCGGCGCGCTACCGGAAGCAGGCGAAGCAGATGGATGAGATCCGCATCTCGCCGTCCATCTTCATCCCGGACTCGTTCATCATCTCGCCCAAGTACCGTGACACGGGGATGTACGGCGTGACGTTCAAGCCGCTGGGGCTGGGGGTGCCGCTGTCATCCAGTCCGGTGCGCTTCAAGCTGGGCGTGGGGCTGGTGTTGACGTACGCGTACATCTTCTCCGACACGCTGCCGGACACGCACTTCCTGCGGCCCGGAGCGAGCCTGGGCGCGGACCTGGAGTTCCAGTTGGCGAAGAGCTTCCTCGTCAGCGTGGGCTGGGAGTCCACGTTCTACGTGCCGCAGGAGCTGGGCGGGCTGGGGCTGCCGGACTCGCTGGGGGACGGCATCTTCCACGTGGGGCAGGCGTACCTGCAGCTGCACTTCCGGTTCCCGTACACCACGACGCTGTAGTGCTCGCGCGCGGGCGGAGCACGTGTCTAGCGTGCCCGGCACCATGTCACTCGTCCTCGCCACCGATGCGCAGAAGGCGCAGCGCGACGCCGTCACCCATGCCGCGTGGGGTTCACCCCTGAGCGTGCCGCAGTACCAGGAGCGTGAAGCGCGGCTGCGCGCGCACCCGTGGAGCCGCGAGGGCATGAACACGTGGCTGTGGCTGGCGGATGACGGCCGGGTGCTGGCGTCGTGCGAGACCTTCCACACGGACAGCTTCCTGCGGGGCGCGGACGGACAGCTGACGCAGGGGGACAGCTACGCCATCGCCAGCGTGTACACGGAGGAGCACCTGCGCGGGCGGGGCCACGCCACCCGGTTGATGGACGCCGTCGCCACGGAGCTGGAGCAGGTGGCGACGCGGCCGCACTCGGTGGTCCTGTTCTCCGACGTCGGGGCGCCGCTGTATCGCCGGTCGGGCTACGTGGACGTGCCCGCGTGGGACTGGCACCTGGACGCGGTCGATGCGCCGGGGGAACGGCCCGTGGACGGGGGGCTCCAGGAGACGGATGTGGCGGGGGCGCTCGCGCGGATGCGCAAGCCGGACGTGACCTTCTTCCTGTGGCCTGGCGCCGCGCAGGTGGACTGGCACCTGGAGCGGGAGCGTGTCTACGCGGACCTGCTGGCGCGGCCCCGGCCCCGAACGTGCGGCGCGGTGGTGGGCGAATCCACCGCGCTGTGGACGATGAACGCGCGCTACGGCGAGCTGGTGGTGCTGATGCTGGATGCGCGCGACGCCTCCGCGGCGGAGGCGCTGCTCACGGAGGCGCGCCGCGTGGCGCATCACGCGGGGCTCAAGCGCGTGGTGTGGTGGGAGGAGCCCACGACGGCGTCACTGCTCGGCGGCGTCCCCGGCGCGGTGCGGGTGCAGCGGGACGGGTCGCTGCCCATGCTGCGGCCGCTGCGCCCGGGGCTGCCTCCCGCGCCGGAGGTCCCCTTCCCTCGCGCCCTCTGGGTGTGAATCATGTCTGAAGACCCACGGCGGCGAGCCCCTGGAACAGGGCCTGGGCCTGCGCTCGTGAGGGAAGGCCCGCGTCGTGGATCAACGGCTCCGGCGGAGGGTGGCCGTCCACCTCGTGGCCCAGGAGCCGCAGCGCGTCCCGCCGCCGATTGGAGCTCTTCCGCGAGCCGCAGGAACGCGGGCACCGACGCCGCCTCCAACCAGGCCGCCTTCGCGAACAGGGCTCCCAGCTCGCTGCCTGAATCCAGTACGGCGGCTTCCCTCAGGCCCTCCGGGCGGCGGCCGTCATTCAGGCAGGTGGCGTAGTTGCAGACGAGGACGGTACCCCCGAGGACCGTGGGTTGCGCCGAGCAGCCCAGCCTGACGCCACCTTCAGGATGCCGTGGACAGGGCTCGCAGGAGGGGTTCGAGGGCAGGCTTCCATCCGCTTCGAGCTCGAGGCGCCCTCCGCTTTGCGCGGAGAGCGGCTCGCCCCCGCTGGCATCGTTGTCGCCGCAGGCCAGTCCCCCGGGCAGCAGGGGAGCGGCCAGCAGCAACCCGTAGAGGGTGCGGCGCAACATCCGGTGTTTCGGAGCTGCTTCCAGAATCCGACGCGACATGGGGACCTCCGCGCTCCCATCCCTGGCGAGCGGTCTGGCACCCCACCTCCGGCCCGGTGGGAACAATGGCGGAGACCCCAACCCGGATGTGTCAGGCGGCGACAGGTCCCCTAGGATGCGCTCCATGGCCGAGCGAAGGCGCATCATCGAGGGCTCCTGGAACTGCACTTCCTGCGGCGCCCGGAACATCCCTGCCCGTCACAAGAACTGCCCCTCCTGCAACAACCCGCGGGAGCTCAGCGGCAAGGAGTCCGAGTTCGACTTCGGTGACGTGGACGCGGCCTCCGGCAAGTCCACCCGCGAGGGTGTCAGCGACGAGCAGGCCCTGGAGATGGCCGGCGCTGGCGAGGACTGGTTCTGCGCCTACTGCGGCGCGGCCAACCGGGGCGACGGCAAGCGCTGCCGGCAGTGCTCCGCCGAACGGGGCTCGGATGCGAAGGCCGCGCCGCTCGCGGACCTGTCTCCCAGGGCGCCACCGAAGCCCGCGCCCAAACCCCGCCGCTTCGGGAAGGTGGCGCTCATCGTGGTGGGCATCTTGAGTTCCTGCTGCCTGGGCACCTGCGCGGTGGGCATCTGGGGCAACATGAAGCATGAGCTCAAGGGCGAGGTGGTGGCCACGAACTGGCGCCGCGCGCTGGTGCAGGAGCGCTTCGTCCCGGAGACACGCACGGGCTGGCGGGACGAGCTGAGCAACACCTCGCCGCGCATGCCGGTGAACGGTGCGGGCGAGGTCGCGGGCGTGACGAACATCCGTGACTGCGCGTCCCGACAGCGTGGCACCCGCCGCGTGGCGGACGGCACCCAGCGCGTGTGCCGGACGAAGACGCGCAAGGTGGCCTGCGGCACCGAGGAGAAGTGCACCCGTCGCGACAAGGGCAACGGCTTCGCCGAAGAGGTCTGCCACGACGTGACGAAGTACTGCAACGAGTCCTACGAGGACTGCGACACGGAGACGCGCTACCGCAACGAGCCCGTCTACTCGCAGCAGTGCGCCTACGACACGTACGTGTGGAAACCGGTGGACACGCGCGAGCTCAAGGGCACGGAGGGGCCGCCGCGCTGGCCGGAGCTCGTCGCCGGGACGAACGAGCGGGTGCGGCGCGAGGAGGACTACACCGTGCTCGTGCGCTACGACGACGACGGCGTGAAGCAGCACGAGGTGAAGCCCACGCGCGAGGACGAGTTCGTCGCGTGGAAGAAGGGCCAGGGCGTCACGCTCACCGTGACGAACCTGGGCAAGGTGGAGCAGGCCGTCCGCCGCTGAAGAAGCACCGTCGAGGAGCTTCATGGAGTGCACCTGCTGTGGCGCCTGCTGCGTGGCGCCGGACATCGCCGCGCTGGACAAGCCGCTGGGGCTGCGGTGCCCGCATCTGGGCGCGGACAACCTGTGCACCGTGTACGAGCGGAGGCCCCAGGTGTGCCGGGACTACGCGGCGGACGAGGTGTGCCGCCGCATCGAGGCCCCCACGTTGGAAGAACGCGTGAACAACTACCTGGCGCTGTTCCAGCTCACCGCGGAGGCGGAGTCCGTGCGCAAGTCCGGCTGCGCCTCCATGCGGATGGCGCGCGCCATCAGGGAGCGGAAGTGAACTTCCAGCCCACCGAGCCGTTCATTCCCGCGCCGGGCATTCGAGGCGCGCACGCGCAGACCATCTACGCGTCGCTCGTGCGCCCCACCCGCGTGCCTCCCCTGCGCCGGGAGCGGAGGGATTTGCCGGACGGGGACTTCGTCGACCTGGACACCTTTGACGGGCCGAAGGGCGCGCCGCACGTGGTGGTGCTGCATGGCCTGGAGGGCTCATCCCAAGCGGGCTACGTCACGGAGGTGCTGCGGGGCGCGGCGAAGCGCGGCTGGGGCGCCACGGCGATCAACTTCCGCTCGTGCAGCGGGGAGCCGAACCGGCTGGCCCGGGCGTACCACTCCGGAGACACGGCGGACACGTTGCTGGTGATGGCGGACGTGCGCGAGCGCATCACCGGACCGATGCTCGCGGTGGGTTTCTCCCTGGGCGCCAACGTGCTGTGCCGGCTGCTGGAGGAGACGGGAGACCAGGCGCCGGTGGTGGCCGCCACGTCCATCAGCGCGCCGTACGACCTGGACGCGTGTTGCCGCAAGCTGGATGGTGGCAGCGGCTACCACTGGCTCTACCGCGAGCGGTTCCTGCGCACGCTCAAGAGCAAGGCCCGCGCGAAGTTGCAGCGGTTCCCGGGCGCGTTCGACGGGACGCGCATGGAGGCGGCGCGCACCATCCGGGGCTATGACGACGTGGTCACCGGGCCGCTGCATGGCTTCCGGGACGCGGAGCACTACTACCGGGAGGCGTCGTCGGGGCCCAGGCTCGCGGACATCCGCCGGCCCACGCTGCTCCTGAGCTCCGCGGATGATCCGATGCTGGAGGCGCCGGTGATTCCGCCGTCGGCGCGGGACAACCCGTTCCTCAGCGTGGTGATGACCGAGCAGGGTGGCCACGTAGGCTTCGTCGCGGGCCGCGTGCACCGTCCGTACTTCTGGGCGGAGGCGCAGGCGCTCGCGTTCTTCGAGCGGGTGCTCGCCAGCTGATCAACCGAAGAAGAAGGTGAGGCCGAGTTTTCCGGACGGCTGCACCTTGCGCATCATCCACGACTGCGTCTCCACGGGAGACAGCCCGTCGCGGAAGGGCTCGTCCAGCTTCTGGAGGCTGGGGACGTCCATCTCCATGAAGCTCATGCCGCCGCGCACGAAGAAGCTGAGGCGCCGGGTGGCGTTGAACTCCAGGCCCACGTGCGTGCTGATGTACGTGTAGCCCACGCGCTCCATGGAGGAGGTGGGCAGCTGCGTGCGGTCCGCGAGCCGCCGGTTCAGCGTCTGCGTGCTCGCGGCCTGCGCGTGTCCGAACTCCCATGAGAACGAGGGAGAGATCTTGCTCTTCAGCGGAAGCAGCGTGAGTCCCGCGCGCAAGGCGCCTCGCAGCCCGTTGTGCGCTCCGCCCAGGTGGATTCGCAGGTACGGCGAGGGCCGGAGGACGCCGGAGAGTCCCGCGCCTTCGGGCATGCCCGCGTCGAGCATCAGACCGAAGGGCGCCAGCCGCTCCGGATCATGGCTCAGCCGCCGACGGCCTTCCATCTGCGGTGCCTGCACCTGTGGTGATTGCACCTGCGGTGCTGATTGGGCCACGGCCGTGTGAGCCGCCAGGACCGCTACCGCCGCGGTGACGATGGACACCGCTCCCATGAGGCTTCTCCCCGTTCCGGACATCGCGGCCACGCGCGATGAGATTTGCGAGGTACGCCGGATCCCGGGAGGACGTGCTCTCTCCGATGACCCGGCTGCGTGTTGCTCCCCCCGACCCGCCACTCCACTCCCGCCACACGTCCGGTGCTGACTGTCGCGTCGCCTCGATGCCGCCGCCGGCTGGATCGCGAAGCTCTCGCACCGCCACGTCTTGATTCACGGCTCTTCACGTCTCCCGTCCGGCGACCACGACCACCGTTGCCGGACTCCCCCAAGCTGCGCACTGCTCCATCCCGCCGCCCAGCCCCGTCCTGCGACCTGCCTGCTGCCTTGCTCGACCGCGCCGCGTGCTGCCCCACGGTGCCGCGCGATGAGAGGTGATGCGCACTGCCCTGATCCGCCGTGCTGCTTGTGCTGCGTGCTGCCCCGACC
>NZ_RAWP01000020.1:0-117974 GCF_003668935.1 Corallococcus sp. AB032C
GGGTGGGTGGGTTCGGCGGCCTGTTCGCACTGCCGCCCGGCAAGTACCAGGCGCCGGTGCTGGTGGCGGGCACCGACGGGGTGGGCACCAAGCTGAAGGTGGCCTTCCTGGCGGGGCGCCATGACACGGTGGGTATCGACCTGGTCGCCATGTCGGTGAACGACATCCTCACCTGTGGCGCGGAGCCGCTCTTCTTCCTGGACTACTTCGCCACGGGGAAGCTGGAGGTGGACGCCGCGGCGGAGGTGGTCAAGGGCATCGCGCTGGGGTGCGAGCAGGCGGGGTGCGCGCTCCTGGGCGGGGAGACGGCGGAGATGCCGGGCTTCTACGCGCGGGGCGAGTACGACGTCGCGGGCTTCTGCGTGGGCGTGGTGGAGCGGTCCGCCATCATCGACGGCAAGACGGTGAAGCCGGGGGACGCGCTCATCGGCCTGACGTCGTCGGGGCTGCACAGCAACGGCTACTCGCTGGCGCGCAAGGTGCTGCTGGACGACGCGAAGCTGCCCCTGGACATGACGCCGCAGGGGCTGGACCGGCCGCTGGGTGACGCGCTCCTGGAGCCCACGCGCATCTACGTGAAGGACGCGCTCGCGCTGTGCCAGGCGGTGAAGGTGAAGGGCATGGCGCACATCACCGGCAGCGGCATCCCGGGCAACCTGCCCCGGTGCCTGCCGGACGGGACACGCGCGGTGCTGAGCGAGTCCACGTGGAAGAAGCCGGCCATCTTCGACCTCATCGCGAAGACGGGCGGCGTGGCGCGCGACGAGATGTTCAGCACGTTCAACATGGGCCTGGGCCTCATCGTCGTGGTGGCGAAGGAGGACGTGGCGAAGGCGCTGGAGGTGCTGCACGCCCGGGGCGTGGAGGCCTCCGAGGTGGGCCGGGTGGAAGCGGGCCAGGGCGAGGCCACGGCGGTCATCGACCCATGAGCGCGCGGCGGGCGCGGCTGGGGGTGCTCGTCAGCGGCGGCGGGAGCAACCTGCAGGCGTTGCTCGACGCGGCCGGGCAGGCGGACTACCCGGCCGAGGTGGCGTGCGTGCTGTCAAACGTGCCCACGGCGTTCGCGCTGGAGCGCGCCCGGAAGGCGGGCGTGCGCGCGGAGGTGGTGGACCACAAGGGCTTCGGGTCGAAGGCGGACTTCGAGGCGACGCTGTTCGGCGTGCTGGCGGACGCGGGCGTCGAGTGGGTGTGCCTGGCGGGCTTCATGCGGCTGGTGAGCGCGGACTTCCTGAAGCGCTTCCCGGGGCGCGTGCTCAACATCCACCCTTCCCTGCTGCCGGCGTTCCCGGGCCTGCATGCGCAGAAGCAGGCGCTGGAGCGCGGCGTGAAGGTGGCCGGGTGCACGGTGCACTACGTGGACGCGGGCACGGACACGGGCCCCATCATCGCGCAGGCGGCGGTGCCCGTGCTGCCGGAGGACGACGAGGCGAGCCTGAGCGCGCGCATCCTCGCGGAGGAGCACCGGTTGTATCCGCTGGCTGTGCGGCTGGCGGTGACAGGCGCGGTGACGCTGGATGGGACGCGCACGAAGGTGGCCGCACAGGTGACGGGAGACGGCACGGCGCTCCGCAGTCCGGGTGCCCCGAAGTGACGAAGGCCGTGGAGCTGTCGCATGCCACGGCGTCCGAAGCGGCGAAGGCGGTAGCACCGTCTTATGCCGCGCCCGAAGTGCAGAGCCCGGCCGGGCACGCCCCCTCGGATGACTGCGGCGAGTCGGCCCGCGATGCTCGACGGGAAGCCCTGCGCGCGGCACCCACGGTGATGGTGAGCGCGTGCCTGCTGGGCGAGGCGTGCCGCTACGACGGACGCTCGCAGCGTTCGGAGCGAGTGCTCGCGGCGCTGGAGGGCAAGGCCGTCATCCCCATCTGCCCCGAGGCCGCCGCGGGCCTGGGCATTCCGCGGCCTCCCGTGGATCTCGCGGGAGGCACGGGCGTGGACGTCTGGGCCGGCCGTGCGCGGGCCCTCACGCGCGAGACTCGCGAGGACCGCACCGCCGCGTTCCAGGACGGCGCCCAGCAGGCACTGGAGGCCGCCCGGCGGTTCGACGTCACGGTGGCGCTCCTGAAGGAGAAGAGCCCCTCATGTGGCAGCCAGCGCGTCTACGAGACGGGCGTGCTGCGCCCGGGTGAAGGCATCACCACCGCGCTGCTGCGCGCGGACGGGCGCACCGTCGTAAGCGACGAGGATCTGTAACCGTCCCCGCGCGCCGTTGATCAGCCCAGCGCGGGCAGATCCAGCTCGTCACCCGGCCGAGGCGCGAAGCACGCCTCGACCTCCGCGTCGCTCACCTCCGCGAGCGTGGCCGGGCTCCAGCGCGGCTTCTGATCTTTGTCCACCAGCACCGCGCGGATCCCCTCCTGGAAGTCCGGCCGCTGCGTCAGCGCCTGGCTCAACCGGTACTCCATGCGCGCCGTCGCGTCGTAGTCCTGGCCGCGCCCGATGCGCAGCTGCCGCAGTGTCACCCGCAGGCTCGTGGGCGACATGCGCAGCAGCGTCGCACGCGTCTCCTCCGCCCACGCCGTCCCCTCGCGCTCCAGCGCCGCGAAGATGTCCTCCACGCGGCTCCCCTGGAAGCACCGGTCGATGACCTCCGCGCGCGCCGCGAGCCCCGAAACACCGGCGTCCTGATGGAAGCCCTTCAGCACGCGCGCCGCCACCTCGCGCCCCGGTCCGCTCCAGTCCGCGGCCGCCAGCGCGCCCACCACGTCCTCCAGCCGCGAGGACTCCACCCGATGCGTCGCGTACCCCAGCCACAGCGCATCCGCCGCGTCACACCGCGCGCCGGTGAGCCCCAGGTACGCCCCTGCCTCGCCCGGAAAGCGCGGGAGGAACCAGCCACCGCCCACGTCCGGGAAGATGCCGATGGCCGTCTCAGGCATCGCGAGCACCAGCTTCTCCGTCACCACACGGAAGGCCCCGTGCGCGGACAGCCCCAGCCCACCGCCCATGCAGATGCCATCCACCCACGCGATGAACGGCTTGGGGAAGTGGTGGATCCGATGGTTGAGCGCGTACTCCGCACGGAAGAACTCGCGCGACAGCGACATGTCCGACCGTGCGACCGAACTGGCCACCGCGCGCACGTCCCCTCCCGCACAGAAGGCCCGACCCCCTGCCCCGCTGATCACCACCGCCTTCACGGACGGATCCGCCGCCCAGGCATCCAATTGGGGATACAGCGCCCGGCACATCTCCAGCGAGAGCGCGTTGAGCGCCTTCGGTCGATTGAGGGTGACCAGGCCCACGGCCCCCCGAGTCTCCAGCAGCACGTCCTCGCTCATGGCGTGGGGGATATCAGCCCGGAAGGGGCTCGCATGGGAGATTCAGGGGTGACATGGCGGAGGAAATCGGTATTGGGGAGAACATGACTCCCGCAGCCGCCCCCCTGCTCGCCGCCGTCTTCGACATGGATGGCACGCTCGTCGACAACATGGACTTCCACAACCGCGCCTGGGTGACACTCGCCCGGAAACTCGGTCTGGATGGCCTGACCGCGGAACGCTTCCAGAACGAGTTCGCGGGAAAGAAGAACGAGGAGATCCTCCCGCAGCTGTTGGGCCGCACCCTCTCCGTCGCGGAGCTTGACGCGCTCGCCGAGGAGAAGGAATCCCACTACCGCGCCATCTACCGGCCCTATCTGGCGCTGCACCGGGGCGCGGAGGGCTTCCTGCACCGCCTGCGCGACGCGAACCTGCCCCTGGCCGTGGCCACCGCCGCGCCGCACGGCAACCGCGAGCTGGTGCTGGACGGGCTCTCCGTGCGCCCGCTCTTCGCCTGTGTCGTCGGCGCTGAACAGGTGACGCGCGGCAAGCCCGCGCCGGACATCTTCCTCGCGGCGGCGAAGGCCCTCCAGGTGCCCCCCGAGTCGTGCCTCGCCTTCGAGGACGCCATCAACGGAGTGCTCTCCGCGCGCGCCGCCGGCATGGTCACCGTGGGCATCACCACCACCACGACCGCGGAGGCGCTGAAGAACGCGGGGGCCCACTACACCGCCCCGGACTTCGACACGCTGCCCCCGGAGCTGCTCGCCCGCCTCTTCAGGTCCAGGGCCTGAGGGGGCACATACGCCCCACCCCGGCGTGTCAGGAAGGCGCCAAAAGGGCGCCAGACGCGGTGACGTTGTGTAGTGTTCGGCGGCCATGTCGACGTCCTCCGCCAAACTCAAGCTCCCCTCGGGCCCGTCCCGGCACGTGTACGACGTCATCGTGCTGGGCAGCCAGGTCGGAGGCGCGCTCGCCGCCGCGCTCCTGGCGAAGCGCAACCACCGCGTGTTGCTGGTGGAGCACGACGGCATGGGGCCCGGCTACGAGCACGACGGCTTCGTGCTGCCCTACGCCCCCTTCGTCGCGCCGCCCCTCAAGGCGATGCCCGCCGTGGACGAGGCCCTCAACGAGCTGGGCCTCTCCACCGCCATCGGCCGCGCGCTGCGCCCCCACGCGCCGGAGCTCCAGCTGGTGCTGCCCCGGAACCGGGTGGACCTGGTCGGGGACGCCGCCCGACGCCGCACGGAGCTGACGCGCGAGTTCGGCGAGGCCGGCGAGGGCATCCAGGGCGCACTCGCGGGCAGCGCAGCGCAGCACGAGTCCACCGACGCCTTCTTCAAGGCCGGGCCCCAGCTGCCGCCCGACGGCTTCTTCGAGGGCTGGAAGCTCAAGGGACAGATCAAGGATCACCCGGCCCTGGACGCCACGCCCCGGCTCGCGGGCGAGGATCCGGCGCTGTCGCTGGTGCGTGGCCTGCTGCCCTTCCTCGTGCACCTGGAGAAGCCTGGCGCGCCCCTGGCGCAAACGCGGGCCCTGTCCCAGGTGCTCACCGCGCCGTCCACGTACCCGGGCGGAATGGACGCCCTGCGCGACGTGCTCACCCGGCGGCTGACGGAGCTGGGCGGCGACGTGCTGGGCCGCGACAACCCGGCGGGCTTCATCGTCGAGGAGCTCGCGTTCGACGGCAGCAAGTTCTCCGGCGTGAAGCTGGTGCGCTCGGACACGCTCTACCGCGCGTCGTGCCTGGTGACGGCCACGGACTCCGGGGCGCTGCGCCGGCTGGTGACGGACAAGAAGCACAACCGCGGCCTGCTGGAGCACCTGGATCAGTCCAACATCAAGTCGCTGCTCTTCAGCGTGAACTGGGTGGTGCCGGAGGCGGCGCTCCCGCGCGGCATGGGCGAGCTGGTGCTCGTGGACACGCAGGACCCGGAGCTGGGCCCGCTGCTCGTGCAGCAGCACCCGGCGCGCACGGCCGCGGCCTCCGGGCCCAAGGACGTGGAGGGCGTGCGCGTGGTGTGCGCGGGCGCCTTCGTCCCGGCCTCCGCGCGCGAAGAGGGCGAGGAGCACCTCCAGGCGCTGGCGACCCGCATCGACGCGCACCTGGACCGGCTGATGCCCTTCACGAAGCAGCACCGCGCGCTGCGCTCGGTCCCCTACCTGGACGCCGGCGGAGTGCGTGGCAGCCGGCTCATGCCCCACCCGCTCTACAGCTTCGAAACGGAAGCCTTCCTGGGCGTCACGGGGTTGAAGCAGCGCACGCCCGCGAAGAACGTGATCCTGGCGGGCCGCGAGGTGCTGCCCGGCCTGGGCCTGGAGGGCGAGCTGCTCGCGGGCATGCGGGCCGCGAAGCTGGTACAGGACATGTTGAAGAAGAAGGATCCGCTCAAGGGATAGGTCCCGGGTCGGATCCGGCTGGATTTCCGGCCTGTTTCTGGTAGGGTCCGCCGCTCTTTTATGGGCTGCTGTCGAACGCCCCAGTTTTCAAGGAGTTAGCAGTCATGGCGTGGAAGTGCGACCTCTGTGGGAAGCGTCCGCTGGTGGGTAACAACGTCAGCCACGCGAACAACAAGACCAAGAAGCGGACCCTGCCGAACCTGCAGAAGCTGCGGGCGAACGTGAACGGCAGCATCCAGCGCGTTCTGGCCTGCACCCGCTGCATCAAGGCGGGCAAGGTGACCAAGGCCGCCTGAAGTCCGGGAGCCTTCCGGTGGGCATGACGCGCGCTCGAAAGTCCGCGCTTCCGCCCACCGAACGGCTCCATCCCCGTGCGGATGACCTGGACCTCCTCCCTGTCGAGGCGGTCGTCCGACGGTTGCATCAAGAAGACCTGATCGCGCTCCGCGCGCTCCGTGAGGCGTTGCCGTCCATCGCGACGGCGGCCCGGGCCGTGGCGGAAGCGTTGCACGCTGGCGGCCGGCTGCTCTACGTGGGCGCGGGAACCAGCGGCCGGCTCGGCGTACTCGACGCGAGCGAATGTCCCCCCACCTTCGGTGTCCCGGCGACGCGGGTCCAGGCGGCCATCGCTGGCGGCCGACGGGCCCTGACGCGTGCCGTGGAAGGCGCCGAGGACGACGTCGCAGCGGGGGCCCGGGCGGTGCGGGCGTTCCGGGCGACGGCGCGGGACGTGGTGTGCGGCATCTCCGCGTCGGCCTCCACGCCCTATGTCCGGGGCGCGCTGGACGAGGCCCGCGAGCGTGGGACGCGCACGGTGCTGGTGTGCTGCAACCCGCCGGGGCCGGCCATGCACGCGGACACGGTGGTGCTGGCGCGCACGGGGCCGGAGGTGGTGGCGGGCTCCACGCGGCTGAAGGCGGGCACGGCGACGAAGCTCGTGCTCAACGCCATCACCACCGCGGCCTTCGTGTCACTGGGCCACGTGTACCGGGGGCGCATGGTGGACGTGCGCCCCACGAACACGAAGCTGCGGGCCCGAGCGGTGCGGATGGTCGCGGAGCTGACGGACCTGCCCACCGCGCGGGCGGAGGCGCTGCTCCAGGCCGCGGGGGACCACGTGAAGCTGGCGCTGGCCATGCACTTCACGGGGCTTCCGGCCGGCCAGGCCCGGCGCCGATTGAAGGACGCGGGCCTGCGAGGGCTCGAACGCCCGGCGGCAATCCGAGCGCCGCGTCGGCGCCCCACGCGTTGAGGCGGCGAGGGCCCGCGGTCCCTCCAAAATCCGACAGGGTGGGCGTCACTCCCAGACACACGAGGTGCCCCGCGGGCCGGGGTCCGGCGGCCGTGGGAGCGGGCCTTTAGACTTGGGGCATGCACCCCGCCACGCCACCCTCCCCCTCCCTGCCGCCCCGGCTGTGCGTGGGCGTGCTGTCCGGCACCAGCGTGGACGCGGCGGACGCGGCGCTGTGCCGGGTGGATGGCACCGGCGCGGACGTGAAGATCCAGCTGCTCGCGCATGTCTCCCATCCCTTCACGCCGGACCTGGTCGCGCGGGTGCTGGGCCCCCAGGACGCCCGGAGCCTCTGCGCCCTCAACTTCGAACTGGGAGAGCGCTTCGCCGAAGCCGTGCTGGCCGTCATCGCGCGCGCGGGCGTGAAGCGCGAGGACGTCCACGTCGTCGGCTCGCACGGCCAGACGATGGCCCACCTGCCTTCCGACCTGTCCGCCATCGCCTCCACGCTCCAGATTGGCGAAGCGGCCGTCATCGCCGAGCGCACCGGCCTGCCCGTCGTCAGCGACTTCCGCACCCGAGACATGGCGGTGGGCGGCCAGGGCGCTCCGCTCGTGCCCTACCTGGACTGGGCCGTCTTCCGGAACCGCGAGCGGCCGGACGTCACGCGCGCGTTCCTCAACCTGGGCGGCATCGCCAACATCAGCGTCGTGGGCGAGCACGTGGACGACACGCTCGCGTTCGACACCGGACCCGCGAACATGGTGTTGGACGGCCTGGCGCGCCGGGTGACGAAGGGACAACTCGCGTGCGACCGGGACGGGAGCCTGTCCTCCCAGGGACAGGTGATCCCCGAGCTCCTGGAAGAGCTGCTCGCGCATCCGTTCCTCGCGCGGCCACCCCCGCGCAGCGCGGGCCGCGAGGGCTTCGGCGAACCGCTGGTGGATCGGCTCTGGGCGGCGGCCCCGGAGCGGCCCCACGACTTGATGGCCACCGCGCGGGCCTTCACCGTGGAGGCCACCGCGCGCGCCTTCGACACCTGGGTGCGGCCCCGCTTTCCTCGGCTGGAGGCCGTGTATGTCTCCGGCGGCGGGACGCGGAATCCTGTGCTCATGGCGGATCTTCGGGCGCGGCTGGCCCCGGTGCCGCTGGAGCGGCTGGACGTGCTGGGCTTCCCCGAAGAGGCGAAGGAAGCGGCCCTCTTCGCCCTGCTCGCGGCCGAGCACCGGGCCGGGACGCCCGCGAATGTTCGCCCGGCAACTGGCGCCGGGCGCCGAGTCGTTCTAGGTAAGCTGACACCGTGAGCAGCGTGAACCTGATGGCCCGCGAAGTGGCCGCGAAGATCGTCTTCTACGGCCCCGGCCTGTCGGGGAAGACGACGACCCTGCGAAAGGTCTACGAGACCGTTCGCCCGGCCCACCGCGGCGAGATGATGTCCATCGCCACCGAAGGCGACCGGACGCTGTTCTTCGACTTCCTACCAGTGAAGGTGGAGCGCGTGGGCGACTGCTCCGTGCGCCTGGCCCTCTACACCGTGCCCGGACAGGTCTTCTACAACGCCACCCGCAAGCTGGTGCTCCAGGGCGCGGACGGCGTCGTGTTCGTGGCGGACTCGCAGGCGGAGGCCATGGACGCCAACCGCGAGTCCCTGGCGAACCTGGAGGAGAACCTCCTGGAGAACGGCATCCGCCTGGACCGCTTCCCACTGGTGATGCAGTGGAACAAGCGGGACCTGGACAACATCCTCTCCGTGGAGGACCTGCGCCGGGAACTCAACCCGCGCGGCGTCCCCGACTTCGAGACGGCCGCCGCCAACGGCCGCGGCGTGATGGACGCGCTCAAGACCATCACCCGGCTGGTCATCAAGGACCTGCGCGCCAAGCGCATCGTCCCGCCGCCCCGCACCGCCCCGACGGGCGAGGCCCCCGCGGGCCTGGAGGCGCAGCTCTCGCAGCACCTGCACCACCGTCAGCCCCCGGCCGGGACGCCGCCCGCGCCTGCCAGCCCCACCGCCGCCACCATCGCCGCCACGCCCGTGCCCCGCACGCTGACGACGCCCGCTCCGCCGCGCGTGGAGCCCGCCGCCATGCCCGCCGTGGCCGTGACGCCGAACACGGGCAGCAAGCTCCTGGGGCCCACGAGCGCGCTGGCGCCGGGGGACCTCTTCGACCACGCCCGGGCCGCGGAGGCCGCCTTCACCGCCGGGGACTACACCACCTGCGTCACCGCCTGCACCGACGCCGTCCGCCGCGCCATGGCGTTCGCGGGTGAAGGCTCCCTGGCCCAGCAGGCCTTCCTGCTGCACGTGGATGGCTCGGACCTGCTGCGCCTGCAGGGGCTGTCCACGCTGCCACAGCTGCGCGTGGACGACGCGGCGTTCGCGCTCTACGTCCTCATGCAGGTCTTCGTGCGACTCAACGCCGTGGGGCTTCCGACCGCCGGGTGATTCGCATGGGGCACGGCCCCCAGGCCGTGCCCCAAAGACTCAACGCGGGAGCGTGAGCTGCAACAGGCCCATGCGGTGCAGCTTCGCCAGCGTCTTGAGCGTCTCCAGCTCTCGCGCGGGGCTGGCCAGCACCACCGTGGACACATCCCACGTCCCGCTGACGAGCCCGGCGATCTGCCGCTCCTCCGGCTTGAGCATCACCATCGCATGGGGGGCCTGGATGAGCTGCGGCACCACCAGCGGCGGCAGGTCCGCGTAGAGCGCGGCCACGTGCTCGCGCTGCACCAGGCGCGCGAACTCGCGCACGCGCCGGTCCGCGGGGTCGCTGGCCAGCAGGGACGCGCACACGATGCCGGCCGCGTCGTACTGGCCCTCGCGCATCAGCACCGCGCCCTTCTCCAGCATCTCCGCCACCGGATCCGCTTCCACCTGCGGCGCGCCGTCCACCTCCACCAGCTTCGCGCGGAGCAGCTCGTGCACCCGGCGCGTCACCGATGAGCGCGACACACCCATGGACAGCCGCAGCCGCCCCAGGTTCTGCGGCGTCGTCGTCAGCGCCAGGATGATCCGGTGCATCAGGGGCTGGCTGGGGCTGGGCGGCGCCAGCGCCTTCACGCTCAGCGCGTCGATGGGCAGCGCCCTGTCCACGTCCCCCTGCTCGTCCACCCAGCGCAGGGACTCGAAGAGCAGCTCGCGGATGCTCATGTCGGACGGCACCCAATCCTCACCGGTGCGGTCCGCGTCCTCCGTCCAGTGGAAGGTGCCCTGCCCCGCGATGGTCAGGTCCGTCATCGCCGCGAACAGCTCCTCGCGGCCCAGGTCGCGCACCCACCGCGCCTGCACACCGTGCGCGTCGAAGGCCGCGTCCACGTCCGGCGTGCGCGCCAGCTCGTCGAACGCCGCCAGCACGCGCGTGCCCGCCGCCAGCTTCGGCAGCGACAGCAGGCGGGCCACCCGGCCGCGCAGGCCTTCGCTCGCGGTGGCGCCCACCTGGCCGGACAAGAGGAACAACTTGCGCTCGCCTGCCTCCCACGACAGCTGGAGCGTCCCCGTCTTGCGGGAGCTGTCCAGCCATTGAAGGAACTCGGGGAGCGGGTAGCTGAAGAGGTCGCCGTGGATGGCCATGCGTGTCGGATTCGAGGATACAGTCCCAGGCCGTGCGCGTCGCGGTCCTGTTCATCGACGGGGTGGGCATCGGACGGAAAGACCCGGCCGTGAACCCGCTCGCGGACCGCGACCACCTCCTGGCCTGGTTCCAGGACGCCCCCGCCCCCCTCCTGCCCCATGGCGGCGTGGGCCTCCCGGTGGACCCCACCTTCGGCGTGCCCGGCCGGCCCCAGTCCGCCTCCAACCAGACGGCCATCCTCACCGGTGACCCCGCCCCTGTCCTCGTGGGCGGCCACGTGCTGGGCTACCCCAACACCGCCCTGCGGGATTTGCTCGCCGAGCGCTCCATCGTACGGCGCCTCAAGGCCGCGGGCCGCACCGCCACCTTCGCCAACGCGTACCCCGCGCCCTACCTGGACGCGCTCGGCGTTCCCCGGCGCCCGTCCACGTCCCCGCCGGAGTTCACCCTGTCGGAGCGCGCCGCGCGAAAGGTGCGCCCCTCCGCCGCGAAGCTCGCCTTCGCCGCGGGAGGCGAATTGCTGCGCACGCTGGACGACGCGCGGGCCGGTGACGGCCTCACCCACGACATCACTGGCGTCGCCGCGCGCGCATACGGATTGGACGTGCCCCACCGCACGCCCGGAGAAGCCGCGGCCCTCTTCTGGCGCATCGCCGGACAGGCGGACTTCACCTTCTTCGAGCACTACCTCGCCGACGAGGCCGGCCACGCCCAGGACTTCACGGCCGCCCGCCTGGCACTCGACACCTTCGACGCCTTCCTGCGCGCCGTGGCGGCCACCCGCCCGCACGACGCGCGCGTGTTGGTGTGCAGTGACCACGGCAACGTGGAAGACCTGTCGGTTCGAGGACACACCGTGCACGCCGTGCCCATGCTCTACTTCGGCCCCTCCGCCCCGGAGGTAGCGTCGTTCTCCACCGTCGCGGACGTGGGCCGCTCGGTGATCCGCTGGCTCGGGGCCAACTAGAGGGACGCAGGATGCGGGTGGGCGGTACCGGACGATGGAGCCTGTTGCCCGCCCTGCTCGCGGCAACGGTCCTCCTTTCCGCGTGCGCCGCCGCGCCGAAGAAGGCCGACAGCCCCACCGCCACGCTGGCGCTGCCCGGCGGTGAGTTCCTCTTCGAGCACTCCGCGAAGGACACCCAGGCCGCGGACATGGTCCGCCGCGCCGTGGAGAACGCCGGGCCCATCCTGGCCCGCTGGGGCACCTTCCAGGAGCCCGTCACCCTGGTCATCCACCCGAACCACGCCGCCCTGGAGCGCGCCGCCCGCCGCTCCGGCTACGACTTCCTGCGAGCCTGGGCCCGCTACGAGCAGGTGGAGGTCCAGAGCCCCCGCACCTGGACGCGCGCCGGCGCCACCCAGAAGCAGGTGGACGAGCTGCTCCTGCACGAGCTCACCCACAGCCTCATGTGGCAGGCGTCCGCCTCCGTGTCCGACTGGACGAAGAAGGGCATCCCCATCTGGTTCAGCGAGGGCATGGCCTCGTACACCGCCGGACAGGGCTACCGCGTCCCCAGCCTGGAGGACCTGTCCCGCTTCCTCCACCAGTACCCCCAGGCGGATCCACTCGCCCGCGCCGAATCGCTCTACGAGACCGAGAACGCCACCGTCTACGGCGCCGCCCACCACGCCTTCACCTTCCTCATGGATCGCTACGGAGAGGTGCGCGTCCGGGGCGTCCTCGCCTCCATGCGCCGGGGCCAGGACTTCACCGGAGGCTTCCTGGAGGCCATCGGGCTGCCCGTGGACGCCTTCCTCCGCGACTTCCGCCGCTACGTGTACCTGCGGGGCTTCAAGGGGGGCCGGCTGACCCCACCCCTGGTCCTTCCACGCCCGGAAGGTCGCGGAATTCCTGGGAATCCCAAGCTCCCAGCGCCACCTGCCCCACATTCGCCCACTTCCACGCCCCCGGACACAACTCCGGTGGCCCCAAGCCCGACAAGTTGAGCAAGCCCGCTATGCGTGGGCCGCCGGAGGTCTCCCCCGTGACCGATTCGAAAATCAACCGCCCGAAACTCACCTCGTCCCCCACCACGGGTAACACCACCACGGATGCCGCCACGCTGGCCGAGCGGCAGAGGGCCGCCGCCGCGAAGGCCGCCGCCGTGAAGCGCAACCAGTCCGGCTTCGAGTCCGCTCCGGCCACGGGCACGCGCGCTCCGGTGGCCGGCACCGGCAACCTGGCCCGCTCCGCCAACGCGAGCGCGCTGTTGGGCGCCGCGCCCACGTCCGCGGTGAAGAACGGCGCGACGGTGGCGAACCCCACCCCCCGCACCATCACCTTCACGTACGACGCGGGCCCGCACGCGGAGCTCACCAACCCGAAGCTCAAGGGCAGCTGGGACACGGACGGCCGCTACAACGCGCAGTGGTCCTCCGGCGGCATCCCCATGAAGTCGCTGGGCAACGGCAAGTACGAGGCCACGGTGAAGGTCGCGGACGACGGCCTGGCTCGCAACTGGGAGTGGGGCGTCAGCGTGGACGGCCCGTCCGGCAAGGACCAGTGGGCGGTGATGGGCGAGGGCAACCTCAAGTTGGACCTGTCCAAGTCCACCGCGTCCTACTCGCCCACGACGTACCACTCGATGGGCGCGCAGAAGTCCGGCCAGGACGTGAACTTCAAGTTCTGGGCGCCGGACGCGCGGGCCGTGCAGGTGAAGGTGACGGACAAGCAGGGCCGCGAGCAGCGCATCCCCATGACGCGCGACGAGGGCGGCAACTGGACCACGCAGGCCAAGGGCGCGTGGGCCCAGATGGAGGGCAAGGCCTACGTCTACGAAGTCGTGGACTCCACGGGCGCGGTCAGCGACCGGCCGGACCCCTACGCGCGCCGGATGATGGGCGAGCAGCGCGGCCTGGACCGGCTCTACCTGGACCCCACGCGCGGCAAGGAGGTGGACCGCTACTTCACCGGCGCCACCGGCCTGATGCGCTTCGACATCGACAGCGCGGAGGACGCGGACAGCGCGTTCCTGGTCCTCAAGGACGGCGACGGCAACCCGCTCAACAAGCAGCAGCTCCAGGAGCGCCTGGGCAAGTTCGACGACACGCTCATCGACAAGCTGCACGGCGGGAAGCTCAACGACTTCTGGTCGCGCAACGTCACCGACGACGGCCGCATCAAGATGACCAACCAGGCCGGCGCGTGGACGGCGCTCGTCAATGATCCGGAGAAGCTGGCTGGCCTGCGCTACGAGTTCCAGGTGTTCGACAAGGACGCGCAGGGCAAGCTCCACCTGCGCGACGACGTGAACAACGACGGCAAGCTCTCCGACACGGAGCGCCTGGCGTCGGCGGAGAACGACCCGTGGAGCGACCTGATCACCACGGGCAGCGGCGTGTCCTTCCGCGGCTCCATCCTCACCGACCCCACGACGTTCCAGTTCAAGAACGACGACGTCCCGCGTGAGAAGGATCCGTCGAAGTGGGTGGTGTACCAGCTCCACCCGGGCAGCTTCCTGGGCGAGGCGGGCAACGCCAACCGCTCCACCATGGAGGACCTGATCAAGAAGCTGGATTACTTCAAGGAGCTGGGCGTCACCACGCTGGAGCTGCTGCCCACCAACGAGGTGGAGGGCGCGCGCAACTGGGGCTACCTGGGCGTGAACAGCCTGGCCACGGAGAGCTCCTTCGGCTTCGAGGACGAGACGGGCCAGTGGGTGGAGGGCGATGAGGCCCTCAAGCGCTTCATCGACGCGGCCCACGGCAAGGGCCTCAACGTGGTGTCGGACGTCGTCTACAACCACGTCTTCGGCGACCACAACGGCCTGTGGAACGTGGGCGGCCCCAGCAACCCCTACTTCAACTGGTCCAAGGAGCCCGGCCAGTTCGAGCAGCGCGACACCCCGTGGGGCGCCGTGCCCGCGTACAACACGCCGCAGGTGAAGCAGCTGTTCGTGGACCACGCCGTGCAGCAGATCGCCGAGCTGAAGTTCGACGGTCTGCGCTTCGATTTCACGGAGCCCATCAAGGGCACGGGCGGCAAGGACGGCTGGGAGATGCTCCGGGAGATCAACCGCCAGGTGCACTTCATCAACCCGGACGCGTGGACCGTGGCGGAGCAGTTCGACTACGAGCCGGACATCTCGCGTCCGGCGAAGTCGGACGGCACGGGCGGCGGCTTCGACGCCCAGTGGTACACGGAGTTCCAGCACCGGCTGGTGCGCGACAACAGCAAGCCGGGCCTGATCCAGGCCGCCTCGCGCGGGATGAAGACGGACGTGGACGCGTTCGTGAACCTGATGACGAACCCGCGCGGCCTGGACGGCTGGAAGCACGCGCTGTCCATCATCAGCAACCACGACGAGGTGGGGAACGCGGAGCGCACCATGAACACCGCGGAGGGCGCGAACGCCACCGACTTCCCGGACAACTGGTCGCGCGGCGCCGCCCGCTTCGCCGCCGGTATCGGCATGGCCGGCCCGGGCATCCCCATGTTCTTCCAGGGTGACGAGTTCGGCGCCCAGAACGACTTCAAGTGGGGCAACCCGTCCACCTGGGACAGCGACTGGAGCTGGCAGGACGTGGGCCAGGGCGTGGACTTCGGCAAGGTGACGTTCAACGACACCACCAAGGCCACCTACGAGCGCCTCTTCGAGCTGTCCCCGGACGCGCGCGCGAAGGACAGCGCGTACAAGGCCTTCTCCGCGGACGACAAGAAGCTGTTCGGTGAAGTGGCCGCCCTGCCCGCCTCCGAGCGCAAGGACGCGATGCTGGACGTCACCCGCCGGCAGTCCTTCAGCTTCTACAAGGACTCCATCGGCCTGCGGAACAGCAGCGACGCCTTCAGCGCGGCGGCGGAGGTGAAGCGCGTCTACACCCACAACGACGACAGCGTGATGGCCTTCACGCGCAAGTCGGGCAACGAGGAGTTCCTCGTGGTGGGCAGCCTCAACCAGAAGAACCTGGAGGGCTACTCGCTGCCGCTGCCCCCGGGGCAGTGGAAGGAAGTGCTGAACAGCGACGCCTCCGTGTACGGCGGCGGCAACTTCGGCAACTACGGCGCCACGCTGAACGGCGGGAACACCCCGGTGAACATCCCCGCCGCCGGCTACGTGGTGCTGAAGAAGGTCGGCTAGTCCTTCTTCGCCTCCGGTCCGGCCGTCCCCTTCTGCGGGGCGGCCGGGCTGGGCAACAGCGGCGGCCGGTCCTTGCCCTCCATGGTGCGCTGCAGCTCCAGCTCCTGGAGCAGCACCGCGGGCGCCACGGTGGACACGGGCACGTTGCCGCTCTCCGCGCCGCAGAAGCCGTTGAACACGCCAAGCTTCTGCCCCGTGGCGAGGATGCGATTCACGGACGACAGCGGCGTGCCCACGATTTCGACCCCGCGCACCAGCGTCTCCTCGCCGGTCTTCACGTCCACGCGGTACACCATGCGCGGCACGCCCTTGAAGGCCTGGTAGCCGTAGCTGGACGTGTTGGTGTTGCCGCCGGTGATGTCGCGGATGATGAGCCCGAACGGCTTGCCCTGCCGCTTCGCCTCCGCGATGAGCATCTTCTTCAGCTCCGCGTCGCTCACCTGCTTCGTGCTGTCCACCAGCAGATTCGCCATGCGCGCCACCGGCTGGAGCGTGCCCTGTCCGCGCCCGTGGCCGTTGGACTTGGGGAAACCCTCCACCGGGTGACGGCTCATCAGGTAGCCCTTGAGCACGCCCTTCTCCACCAGGCTCACCGGCTGACCCTTCACGCCCTCCTCGTCGTAGAGGTAGTAGCCGTTGAGCGGCTCTCCGTTCACCTCGCGCCGGGACGGATCATCCCGCAGCGACAGGAAGGCCGGGAGGATCTGCTTCCCCTCCTGTCCCTTGAACGTCTTGCCGTCGGTGTCGCCGTCCTGCCGGTCCGCTTCCAGCCGGTGGCCCAGCGTCTCGTGGAAGAGCACGCCCGCGGCCTCCGGCGCCAGGATGGCCGGGCCCGCGTACGGGGTGATGGCCGGTGCCTGCCGCAGCGCGAGCAGCTCGTCGATGACCTTCTGCGCCGCCGCCTGCACGCGTGCGTCGTCGGGCATGCCCGCTTCCGTGGGCAGGTAGAAGCTGCGCGAGTTGTCGAGCAACTGCCCGTCCGGCGCGCGCGTCACAGCCGAGACGTGGAACGCGTACAGCGTCTCCTCCGTGATGAGGCGCGTGCCTTCCGAGGACACGAACAACCGCGTGACCTTGTCCGCGGTGATGCGCACTTCTGAATCGAACAGCTCCGGGTGCGCGTTGAAGCGCGCGGACACGTCGCGCGCCAGCTTGCGCCACTTCTGGCGATCAAACGGGAACGCCACCGGCGGCTGCACGTAGGTGGCCGGCGTCTCCTTGGAGAAGGACGCGGGGCGCTTGGGGTCCTCCACCGAGTAGACGTCCTCGCCCTTCTTCTTCAGGTACTGGAAGAGGGCGGCCTTGTACTTCTCGTCGGTGACGAGCCACAGCGCCGTGCGCAGCGCGAGCGGCGAGTCGTCCTGCGGCCCGTCCTTGCGCGCGGTGAAGCTGGAGCCCTTGCTGGTGCTGAAGCCGAAGTCGAGCGAGTCCGCCACGGAGCTGTCGTAGTCGTAGCTGCCCACGCGCACGTCCACGCCCAGCTTGCGCTCGCGGTAGTCGTCGTCCTGGAACAGCGCTCCGTAGCGCGCGAGGATCAACCGCGACTCGTAGTCCTTCACGCCGTAGCTCAGGAAGTACGGCGCTTCATGGCCGTTCACCTTGAGCTGCTGCTGGTTGCGCTGAAGCTCCGCGCTCATCGCGTCCAGCAACGGAGCGCGAGGGTCGGGAACGGGCGCCGCGCCCATCAGCAGCGACGCGGCCATGAGCATCGGGAACAGGGGACGGGAGGAGCCGGGCACGGCCACGCACTGTAGCCACAAACGCGGCGAGGGCCCTCCCCTCACGCACCCTGGCGTGAAGCGAGGACCCTCCTGCCCGCATGCCCTGTTCGCTTACGCCTTGACGATCTTCTCGCGGCCCTGCGTGACGGCCTTGGTCGCGTTGCGCGTGTCGACGACGATGTTCGAGCGCTGGACCAGCTCGTTGTAGTCGATGTGCGAGTGGTCCGTGAGGATCATCACCGCGTCGTACTGGCTGAGCGTCTCCGGGTCGAGCGGGACGGACTTCATCTCCATGTTGAAGCCGTGGCCCTTGTGCAGCTCCTTCACGAACGGGTCGTGGTACGCAATCTCCGCGCCCTTCTCCTTGAGGAGCGTCATCACGCGCAGCGACGGGGACTCGCGGAAGTCGTCGATGTCCTTCTTGTACGCCGCGCCGATGCAGAGGACCTTCGCGCCGTTGAGGACCTTCTTGTTCTGGTTGAGCGCCTCCATCGTGCGCTGCACCACGTAGTAGGGCATCTGCCAGTTCACCTCACCGGCCAGCTCGATGAACTTGGTGTGGAACTCGAACTCGCGCGCCTTCCACGTCAGGTAGAACGGGTCGATGGGGATGCAGTGCCCGCCCAGGCCGGGGCCCGGGTAGAACGGCTGGAAGCCGAAGGGCTTGGTGCTGGCGGCCTGGATGACCTCCCACACGTCCACGTTCATGCGGTCGCAGAGCATCTTCATCTCGTTGACCATGGCGATGTTCACGCAGCGGTAGATGTTCTCCAGCAGCTTGGAGAGCTCCGCGACGCGCGTGGAGGACACCGGCACCACTTCCTTCAGGGCGCTGCCGTAGAGGGCGACCGCCACCTCCAGGCACGCGGGCGAGTAGCCGCCCACGACCTTCGGAATCGTCTTGGTGTTGAAGCCCTTGTTGCCCGGGTCCTCGCGCTCGGGGCTGAAGGCCAGGAAGAAGTCCACGCCCGCCTTGAGGCCGCCCTTCTCCAGCAGGGGCTTGAGGATCTCCTCGGTGGTGCCCGGGTAGGTGGTGGACTCCAGGATGAAGAGCTGGCCGGGGCGCACGTACGGCGCCAGGGCCTCGCCCGTCTGGATGATGAAGGTCATGTCCGGCTCACGCGACGCGGTCAGCGGCGTGGGGACGCAGATGATGACGCAGTCGAGTTCGCGGGACTTCGCGAAGTCGTTGGTCGCCTTGAGCTTGCCGGCGTTGGTGAGCTCCGCCAGCGGCGCGCTGGGGATGTGCTTGATGTAGCTCTCACCCTTGCCAATCTTGTCGATCTTGCGCTGGTCGACGTCCAGCCCCGTGACCGGGAAGCCCGCTTCCGCGAAGGCCATGCCCAGCGGAAGACCGACGTACCCGAGACCCACCACGCCCACCTTCGCTTCCCGATTCTGAATCCGACCCAGCAACGGGTTGCCAACCATCACGCGCATTGTCGTTACTCCCAGCAGTTGACGTGCGGCCTCGCCGGCTCACACGTCCCGACCCACACCAATCACCTGAAGACGAACACCCACCCCAACCATGCCGGAGGCGTCAGCTGCCTCCGGAACTCCACCGACACCGCCGGCACCACGCGCCCATACGCGGGCGAGTAGCGAGACGGCACGAGCAGGGTCTCCAACCCCCGCCCGAAGAGCACCCAACCCGCGGGGGCATCCGCCGGTCCAATCTCCAGGGCCCGTGCATCGAAGGCCTCCGGGCCCTCCTGCACGCGCCCCGCCCGCGCCACCACTTCCGCCGCGGGCTGGCACCACCGCGCCTGCGCATCTGGCAGGTGCAAACGTCCAACCACCTCATGACGGCCCGTTCCGACGAGCCGGTCCCCCACGGCCAGCGCGCGCACGTGCCGGTCGAGGAAGAAAGTCCTCTCAATCCCTACCGGGGCCGGCAGGTGGCGGTAGCCGTCATGGCGCACCACCAACCGGTCATGCTTCGCGCCGGGCTGGAAGGCCACGACGCGAGCCCGGGCATCCTCCGGCAGCGCGAACAGCCGCGCCGGATCCAACGGGGCCTGCTCCGCCCCATCCACCTGAAGCGTGTTGTGCGCCGCGGTGCTCCGCATCGCGTTGCGCAGGGCCGGATCCCGCGTGTACGAACCCGTGCCTGAATCGACGATGACGGGGCGGCCGGCGAGGTGAAGCTCGAAGGAAAGTTTGTCGTTGTGGCTGTGTCCTCCGACGCCTCGCTGCCCCTGTTTTCCGGCCGAGACGGTGAGCACGACCCCTTCGCCGCGCAAGATGTGAAAGCCACCTTCCGAAAAGCTTACCGACGCGGGCGCCGGAGCCACGGGCAGCGCGTTGAAACGCACCAGGCCCGCGTCGCCCAGGAGCCACGCCGCCTCGTCCGGGAACACGCCGCCGCCCAGCCCCGCGTCGTTGAAGAGCGCCGCGCCCAGCCCCGCGAGGTAGCTGTGATCCCCGTCCTCGCGCTCCTGGAACGGGAACACGCGGCCGCTGTCGTTGTCGCCAATCTGGGGCGCCAGGCCGGCTTCCGACGACCAGGCGCGGGCCGCGACGAACATCAATCGCAGACGCGACTCATACGCGGGGCCCATCGACACGCCCGCGCCGCGAGCGACCAGGAAGGCCAGCGTGAACAACTCCACCGACAGGCGGTGGTAGGGAATGGAGCCCTCGAAGGACGTGCCCTCGGGGTGAACCTGCGCCTCCATCTGGGTGCGCAGGCCGTTCGCCGCGAGCGCCACCTGACGGGGCGCGCCGGGCAGCTCCGGGAAGAGCAGCCCCACCACCGCCAACCCCACGTAGTTGGAGACGAGGTGGTTGTTGGGCACCGCGCTGGTGTCCTCCAGGTGGGCCTCCACCCAAGCGCAGTGCTCCGCGAGCGCGCCCAGCACGGGCACCAGGAACTCCGGACGGCGCACCTGGGGCGCGTCCGCGAACATCACCAGCGCCTGCGCGATGTTGGCCGCGCGCAGGGCAATCTCCATGGGACACGTCCAATGGACGCCCATGCCCACGGGGTTCGCCTGCAGGAAGTCCAGCGTCTGCGCGACGAAGGCCGTGGCGAAACGCGAGCGCTCGGCTTCGGTGTCCGCCACCCACGCGCCCTGGGCCAGGGACAGCGCGCTGTCCAGCCGGGCCATCACCCACGGGTACTTCGGATCCATGCCCGTCACGTGCAGCGGCATGCGCTCCACGGGATCCACCGGATACTGCCGGCCGCTCACCGGCTCCAGGGACCAGTCCACCGGCTTGCCTTCGCCGAAGGCCACCTTCATGCCGAAGACGTCCCACTCCTGACGGAGCGCCTGTTCGGCGCGCTCGAGCGTGCGCACCTTCGCGCCCGGAAGCTTCTGGATGGCGGCGCGAACGGACTCGCGCTGCGACAGTTCGCACCAGACGCGCGAGGTGCGGTGATCCAGCGCGAGCGTCACCAGGTCCTCGGCGCGGGTGGCACCGAAGGACTCCAGCAGCTGCGCCTCGTCCACCTGCTCCCGGCGGCGGTACAGCGCCTGCCGTGCGACCTTCTGGACCCGGCGGACCGCGCTCTTCGCGAGCGCCCCAGGCGCCATCCGAGCCATCGTCGCGTAGTAATCGAGAGTACCCATCCGCCCCTTCCCGCCCAGCCTGACGTGGGCAGGTGATAGCAAGCGGCTGGCCAAAACCTTTTCCCAGCAAGAGCAAGGGTTTGGCGTGAGGGGGCTGCCCGAACGGCGGTAAAAATGTCCGCTCGGCGTGATCAGCGTGGGTAAAGGATTGCTGCCTGGTGCGGAACGGAAGTGCTCTCCGGTGGAGCCATTGCGCCTCTTGACGGGCATGACCATTCCTTGGCGCGTGCGGGCTGGGGCTTGGATGGGGCGGCGCATCGAGGACGACCTCGATGCCAGGATGGAAACGACGCTGACGGCGGTGGCCGAGCAGGCGCTGCGCAAAGGAACGCGCGCGGGCCTGGAGGCTCTCCTCAAGGCGTCCTTGCGGCTGACCGGAGCGACCGGCGCGGCCCTCTATGAAGGACGCGTTTGCGTGATGAAGGTGGGGAACGTCCCCGCCCGTCGCGCGGATGCATCGAAGCGGTCCTCTGTCATGGAGATATGGCCCGCGCCGCTGACGACATCGCAGCGGAGCGTGGTGGCGCGCTTCAGCACGTTCGCCCCGGCGCTGCTCGCGGCGCACGCGCGTGAGGTGGCCCAGGGCGCAAGGCAGGCCCGGCTGCTCGAAGCGAAGCGGCGCCTGGAGCGCACCGTGGCGGTGCAGGACAAGCGGCGCTCGCGCGCGGCACACGACCTGCGCACGCCGCTCATGGTCATCAAGGGCTACGTGGACATGATGCTCAAGGGCACCGGCGGACCGCTGGGCCCGCAGGCGCAGCGCTACCTGGAGCGGATCGCCAAGGTCGCCGCGGATCAGAAGGAGCTCATCGACCGGCGCCTCGCACCACCCGTGCCGGGCCTGGATGACCTGCGCCCCGTGCTGACGCGCGCCTTCGCGCCCACACGAGGCCGCGCCGTCCCCACGCTGACGCTGCCCGCGGAACGGACCGTGCCGGTCAGGGGCGCCCAGGCGGACTGGGAGCTGCTCGCCCATACCCTGGCCCGGGGCACAGCTGGCGCCGTGGCTGTGGACGTCCACCTGGGCCCGGCCTCGGAGTCCTCCCAGTGGCTGCTGCGCGTCCGGGCCTGCCCTGGCGCGGCCCTGACGGCGCGGACGCAGGCCATGCTCCAGCAGCTCACGGAACGGCTGGGAGGCACGCTGGCCGTGGCCGTGGAGCCCCGGCTGGAAATCACCCTGGTGCTGCCGGGGGATGACGCCTTCCCCGTACCCGCCCACTGCTGAGGGTATGAGAAGGCGGGAGACATCGGGCCAGTGCGCGAAAGGTAGGCGAAGGTCGCAACTCGCCTACTCGCAACTGCGATAAAAGGGAAAGCGGTTTTCCTTCCTGACCCCGAAGGCCTCCCCCATGAAGCTCAACCGAAGCTCGAGCGTGCTCTCCACGAAGTCCGACTCGGCGCTGTCGACGTCGCAGCCGCGTCGCAGCAACTCCGTGGATGCGAAGCCCACCACGACGACGTCGCCGTCCTCGACGCCGGCGAAGCCCTCCCGGTCCAACTCAGCGCCCCCGACGGCCAACCGGCCGCCCAGCGACGTGTCCACCGGCAGCCCGTCGCGCACCCGCCCGCGCAACCCGGAAGGGGCGGCGAGCGTGAACAACGCGCAGGCGAGCGGCGCCAAGAAGCCCACGACGAACACCGAGATCCGCGCCTGGTACAAGCAGCAGATCGCCGGCATCCCCGCGAATGACGCGAAGCTCCAGGCACAGGGGGCGTCGCTGGCGGACCGCGCGAAGGCCGCGCACTCCATCCGCCACGAGGCCCGCGTGGGCGCGCGTGAGTTCATGGGCACGTTTGAATCCGCGATGCTCAAGGCGCGCGACTTCTTCAAGTACGGCCGGCTGGACGGCCCCTCTTTCGACCAGCTCGTCGGTGAGGCCAAGAAGAGCGGCTTGAGCGAGGCGCAGGCGTACGACAAGATCATCAACAGCTCGCAGCGTACCAACCAGGCCGTGGACAACATCTACGCCAAGCCACAGGCAAAGCTATGAACGCTGATCAACTGATGAAGCAGAAGCTGGAGTGGGTGAAGACGTCGGACCCGCTCCACCCGCTGCGCACCAAGGCGGAGGGCAAGGAACTGCGCCTGCGCATCGGCGACTTCCCCGAGGAGTCCATGTACACGCTGCTCGTCGACGACCAGGAGGTCACCGAGTTCGACGACTGGCCCAAGGCGTGGGTCCGCCCGCGCTGAAGAAGCGCCTCACCGCTGAAAGAACAGACGCCCTGTCCCTCGCTCCAGGCGAAGGACGGGGCGTCGTCGTTTCCAGGCCACCCTGCCCGGCCTCAGCCAGGCAGCAGCTGGCGCACGAGCTCCAGGAGCTTGCCGCGCTCCACCTCGCGCTTGACGAGGTAGCCGTCCGCGCCCGCCTCCAGACCGGCCGCGCGGTCCTCGTTGCTGTCCAGCGACGTGACCAGGATGATGGGCGTGCGCCGGAACATGGGGTGGCCCTTGATCCGCCGCGCCAGTCCCACGCCGTCCAGCCGGGGCATCTGCCAGTCGCTGACCACCAGGTGGCAGTGAACGCGCTCCAGCACCTGCCACGCCTCCTCACCGTCCGACGCCGTCACCACCGGGTAGCCGGCGATCTCCAGCAGCGACTTCATCGCGAAGCGCGTGGTGAGCGAGTCGTCGCACACCAGGATGCGCGGCAGCTTGGATTCACCACCGGAGGTGCGCGTGTCCGGCTTGGCCGCGCGCAGCAGCTCCGGCGCGTTGAGCACCGGGACCACGCGGCCGTCGTCCAGCACCGCCGCGCCCGCCAGGTGCGTGACGTCCCGCAGGTGCTTGCCCAGCGCGCGGACCACCAGCTCCTGCTGCCCCACCACCTCGTCGATGGCGTACAGCACGCGCTCTTCACCGAGCGACAGCAGCACCGCGGTCTGCCGCCGGCCCGACTCCAGCGCGAGCGGCATGCGCGGCAGGCCGATGGCCTCCGAGAGCGACAGGAACGTGAGCTGCTCGCCGTCCAGCCGCGCCACCACGCGTCCAGCCACCGTGCCCACGTCGTCCGCGTCCAGCCGCAGCACGCGCTTCACGGTGTCGGAGGGAATCGCGGTGATGGTGGTGCCGGTGCGCACCAGCAGGCCCAGCGCCGCCGCCAGCGTCAGCGGCAGGTCCACGATGAAGCGCGTGCCCTTGCCGGGCGTGTACTCCACGTCCGCGCTGCCCTGCAGCCGCTGCGCGGTGGCCAGCACCACGTCCAGGCCCACCCCACGGCCCGACGTGGACGTCACTTCCTCACGCGTGGAGAAGCCCGGCTGGAAGATGAGCCGCGCGGCCTGCGCGTCCGACAGCTTGTCCGCCGCCTCCTGGTTCATCAGGCCCCGGCGCACCGCCGTCGCGCGCACGCGCACCGGGTCCAGGCCCGCGCCGTCATCCTCCACGATGACGCCGATGCGCGTGCCCCGCGCCTCCACTCGCACGACCAGCCGGCCCGTCTCCGGCTTGCCCGCCGCCTTGCGCGCCGCGGGCATCTCCAGCCCGTGGTCGATGGCGTTGCGCACCAGGTGCACCAGCGGATCCTTCAGCGCGTCCACGATGCGCCGGTCGAGCCGCACGTCGGTGCCGCCCAGCTCCAGCGTCACCTCCTTGTCCAGCCGCGAAGCCGTCTCGCGCACCGTGCGCCGCAGGGGCTCCAGCACCTGGGAAGCCGGCACCATGCGCAGGTCTCGCAGGTCGTCGCGGATGACCTGCGCCACCAGCGACTGCTGCTCACCGTCGCGGTGCGCCTCCTTCGCATGCTCCAGCAGGCGCTTCTGCATCGTGCGCATCAGGCCCACGCCCGTGCGCAGCGGCTCCAGCGCGGACCCGCCGCCGGACATGGCCAGCTGCGACGCGGCGCGCTCCAGGTGCAGCAGCACCTCGTGCGCCTGGTCCGTCAACGACCGGAAGCCCTCCGTGCGCCGGCCCTGCTGCGCCCGCCCGGACACCAGGTGCTCCACCTGGAGCGCCAGCGAGTCCAGCGTCTTCACGGACACGCGCACCGCGCGGTCCACCGTCCCGGCGCGGCCTTCAGGGGCCGTGGTGCTCGCGCGCGCCACGGGCTTCGCCGCCGGGGCCGGAGCCGGCTTCGCGGGCTCGGGCTCGCGGACCGCGACAGCCTCCTCCGCCAGGCTCAGCGCCATGCGCAGGTCCACCAGCGCGCCCGCCACCTCCGACGCCGCCAGTCCCGCCGCGTCCCCGCCCTCCTCCATGCGCGTGAAGCCCAGCGCCGCGGCTTCCGCCAGCGCGGCCACCGCATCCGCCTGGACGGCCTCCGCGATCTGACGCAGGGCGTGCGCCTGGTCCACCGCCGAGCGCACCGCGCCCGCCCGGTCTTCCACCTTGGGGGACACCAGCGTGCTCAGCGCCGTCTCCAGCGCCACCAGCGCCTTCAGCCCGTCCTCGCCCAACGGGCCGCTGATGGCGGCGTCGTCGGACCCGGGGGCGGCCGGCTCCTCGTGGCCCAGGGCCTTGAGCAGCGAGCCCACGCCGTCCACCACGGGCTGTTCACCCGCGTCGCCCCGGTTGAGGGCGTTCTCGATGGCGGAGAGGCCCCGAAGCATCGCCTCCACGGCGCCCCGGGAGATGGGCTGATCCACGTCGACGTGGGACAGCCCGTCCTCGATGGCGTGGACGATGCGTTCGATGTCGTCCAGCCCCAGGCTCGCCGCGGAGCCCTTGAGGCTGTGCACCACGCGCTTCAGCGACGGCATCAGGTCCGCGTCGCGGGCGCTGGCCGGCTGCTCCAGCCCCAGCACCTTCGACCCGATGGCCTGAATCTGTTCGCGCGTCTCCGCGGCGAACACCGGCCAGATGCTGCGCAGCAACTGCGGATCCATGAAACCCCAGTCCCCTCTAGCCGCGCCTTGCGGCCGCCGGGTTGCCCAGCTGTGTGAGGTCCAGCACCGTGAGCCGGTCCGGCGTCAGGAACAGGAACGGCCCCGGCGGCGGCTGGGACAGCTCCGCGCGCGGCAACTCCAGCCGTCCGTCCACGACCTCCGCCGCCAGCCCGAACGCCTCGTCGTCCACTTCCACCACCACGACCTTGCTCAGGTCGGACATGCCCCCGCCCTCCAGCCCCAGCAACTGCCGCAGGTCCAGCACCGGCACGATGCGCGAGCGCGACAGGAGCGCCCCCAGCACGTGGCTCGGCGCCCCGGGAAGCGAGCACATCCCGCGCGACTCCAGCACGTGGTCCACGTAGTCGATCTTCACCGCGTAGCGCTCGCCGCCCACCTGGAAGGCGAGCACCGTGACGACCTCCTGGCGCGTCTCGTGGCGCGAGTTCGCCAGCGCCACCGCGCGCTGGTGCAGCACCTCGCGCCGCCTGTGGGCGCTCACGACGGTGGCGCCTTCCAGCAGCATCTGGGCCGCGTCGAGCGAGGCCTTCAGCTCGTCGAAGTCGATGGGCAGCAGCTTGCGGTCGTCAGTAGACATGGGCGGGCGGTCAGTACTTCGTGGCCGGCAGCTTGAGGATGTCCCGCACCTTGGAGCGCAGGTCGTCCACGGACACCGGCTTGTTGAGGAACGCGCTCGCGCCGACGAGCTTCCCCTTCTGGCGGCTCGCGTCGTCCTTCAGCGACGTGAGCAGCATGAAGGGCGTGTCGTGCAGCTTCGGGTCACCCCGGATGGCCGCGCACAGCGCGAAGCCGTCCATCTCCGGCATCTGCACGTCGGAGATGATGAGGTCCGGCTTCTGCTCGCGCGCCCGCTTCAGTCCCACCGCGCCGTTGGGCGCGTCCACGAAGTCCAGCCCCCACCCCATCAGGTAGACCTGCAGGAGGTTGGTGATGGTCTTCGTGTCCTCCACGATCAGCACCTTCGCTGCCTTGCGTGCCCCACCCGTCACGTTGCTGTTCATAGCTGGTACCTGCCTACAAGTTCAGAGAAGCGCTTCGACAAGATGGAGAGATTGCCGGCCACCTGCTCGATGCGCCGGGTGCCCTCCACCGAATCACTCATGGCGGACGTCAGCTCGCCCATCGCCGTGGCGATCTGCTCCACGCCAATGGTCTGCTGCCGCGTGTTGCCCGCGATCTGCCGCGCCGCCCCGGACGACTCGCGGATGACCTCCGACAGGCCCAGGATGGTGGAGCCCGCGCCGCGCGCAAGCTCCATCGCCGCCTGGGCGCGCCGGCTGCCCTCGTCCGTCGTGGTCACCGCCAGGCGGGTGCCCTTCTGCACTTCACCCAGGAGCACGCGCACCTGCTCGGCCGCCATGCGGGACTGCTCCGCCAGCGTGCGCATCTCCGTGGCCACCACGGCGAAGCCGCGTCCGTGCTCGCCCGCCTTCGCCGCCTCGATGGAGGCGTTGAGGGCCAGCAGGTTGGACTGCTCCGCCACGTCCTTCACCTGTCCGATGATGTCGCTGATCTGCAGCGTGCGCTCGTTCAGGTCGGTGATGGCCAGGGCAATGGCCTTCACCTGTTCGCCCAGCTTCTCCATGCCCTCCACGCTCTCCGTGACGACCTTCTGTCCCTGAGCGCTGAGCGACTCCGACTTCTGCGTCTGGGCGATGACCGCGTCCGCGTAGGACGTGGCCTGTTTGGAGGTCTGGGCGATCTCCGCCACCGTGGTGCTCGTCTCGTTGATGGCGGACGCCTGCTGGTGCGCCATCGCGGACTGCTGCGTGGAGGTGGCCAGCACGCCCGCGGCCTCGTGCTCCAGGTCCGTGGCCGCGCCGCGCAGGTCGTGCAGCAGGTGCACCAGCGCGTCCGCCATGGTGGCGAAGCTGCCCGCCAGTTCGCCAATCTCGTCCGTGCCGGTGGTGTCGATCTGCTGGCGCAGGTCCCCCGCGGCAATGCCCACCGCCGCGCGGGCCAGCCGCTCCAGCGGCTGGATGAAGAGGCTGGCCATGCCGGCCGCCGCCAGCAGGCCCAGCACCAGCACCAGCAGGCCCAGGCCCGCGGTGCGCCAGGTGCTGGAGGACAGCGACTCCGCCAGCGCCTCGCGGTCCAGCGCCAGTTGCACGGTGCCCACGCGCTTGAGCGCGCCGCCCGGCGGGCCGAAGAGGATGGGCGCCGTCGTCTCCACCACGGGCAGCGTGCCCGCCGTCAGCAGGCGGTCCACCACCGCGTCGCCGTCCGCGGGCTCCACGGCGGCGGCGGTCGCGAAGTGCTCGTCCGCGGAGCGCGCCAGCACCTTGCCGCTCGCGTCGCGGATGACGATGTACGCGATGTCCGGCACGCTCTTGAGGGCCGCGTCGGTGCCCAGTTGGAGCATCATCGCGTCGTTCGCCGCGGCGGACGCACCCACGGCGAACGCCATGCCGATGCCCACCGCGCGCGAGCGCTTGGTCAGCTCATCCAGCAGGCCGTCGCTCATCTGCATCCAGAACGCGAAGGTCAGGATGCCGACCAGCACGACGCCGAAGATGCCCGTGCCCCCGAGGATCTTCGTCCGCAGGCTGAGCCTGGTCGAATCCGCCCCTTGAGGCGACGCCATCTTCAAACCTTTCGCTTCCACGTTGTCCCCACCTCACGTGTACCGGCGCGCCCCACGACTTCAGCGCGCGCCCTGCCAGCCCATCTGCGAATGCCGGGGAGCCAGCGCCTGCCGCAAGCCCCCCGCCGTCATCGTCGTCTCCACGCCTCGCAGCGGGTGCTCGTCATCCAATCCATCCAGCGCGCGCAGCGCATTCTGCCTCGCGCGCTCCGCATCCTCGCGCCGATCCAGGCGGCTGTAGAGCGCCACCAGCGTCGCATGTCCCAGCGCCAGCTGCGGCTCCAGATACAGCGCCTTGCGCACTGCTTCCACCGCCGCGTCCAGATCGTTGCGCGACTCGGCCACCATCGCCAGGAGCAGGTACGCCTCCGGAGACAGCGCCCGCGCTGCCTCGCGCGCCAGCGCCTCCGCCTCCTCGAAGTGGCCCGCGTGCGCCGCCTCCAGCGCCCGCGTCAGCAGGCCCGCGTCCTGGGCCGCGCGAACCGCCGGCGTGGACGACTGGGCACGCGGGGCGTCCGCCACCGGAGCCGGGCTGGACGGCCGCGCCGAGTAGGCCGCCATGGGAGCGGACGGCGTGGGGCGGCGGGACGAAATCCGCAAGCTGCCCGGCACCGGCGTCTCCCGGCGGAGCGAGGCGGCGGTGAAGGCCGATGGCGCGTCGCGACGCGGAGGGGACACGGTGGCGGACTCGCCCGCGGTCCACAGCTGCTCCAGGGGCATGCGCAGGACGGGGGTGCCGTCCACGTCCAGCGTCTCCAGCCCCATCTCGTTGGTGAGCGGCACCTCCGCGGGCGACACGAAGAGCAGCCCGCCCGGCGCGAGCGCGCTCACCAGCCGGCTCAGCACCGCGCGCACCAGCTCCGGCGTGAAGTAGATGAGGACGTTGCGGCAGAAGATGGCGTGGAAGCCCAGGGACGGCACCGCGTCCGTGGCCAGGTTGTGGCGGCGGAAGTCCACCGTGCGCACGACCTCCGGAGTGACGGAGTGCTGCGTGTCATTTCCCGACGAGCCCGGGTGCGGAACGAGGAAGCGCTTCTCCAGGTCCGGCTCGATGCGCCGCAGCGACCACGGGCTGTACACGCCGGCCTTCGCGCGCTGCAGGGCCCGGCCGGACACGTCCGTCGCCAGCACGCGGAAGCGCCCGCCGTTGCCCAGCCCCGCGTCCATCAGCGCCATGGCGATGCTGTAGGGCTCCTCGCCGCTCGCGCAGCCCGCGCTCCAGACGTTGAACGGGCCGCCCTGGTGCAGGCGCGCCCGAGACGCCAGCGCGCGCAGGTGCTCCGGGTGGCGGAAGAAGTAGGTCTCGCCGATGACGGCGTGCTCGATGAACGCCTCCACCGCCGTCGGCTCGCGAATGAGCAACTGGCGCAGGAAGGCCGTCTCGGACAGGTTGCGCGTCAGCGCCGCGCGGGACAGCGCGGGCTCCAACGAGCGACGCAGGCTGCTCGCGAGCGTCAGGCCGCAGGCGCCCTGGAGCACCTCCTCGACCTTCGCGAGCGTGGCGTCGTCGAGAAGCCCGTCGCTCACAGGCCCTCCGTCCCGTTCAGCAGCGCGCTCGTGCGCAGGAGCGGGCGCAGGCCCTCCGGCGTGCGGCACAAGCCCGCCATCAGCCCGGTGCCGTCCCACGGCAGCTTCTCTTCGCCGCTCTGCGAGCCGTCCACCAGCACCGGCGTCTCCACCAGGTCCTTCACCCGGTCCACCAGCAGCGCCACCATGCGGCCCGCGTCCACCACCACCAGCAGCGAGTCCAGATCCGGCGTGCGCTTGACGCCCATCAGGCGCGCCACGTCCACCACCACCGCCGGACTGCCGCGGTAGACGAACGAACCGGACACGTGCACCGGCGCGCCGGGCAGCGGATCCAGCGCCACCAGCCGCACCACCTCCTGCACCTGCCTGGCGGGCACGAGCGCGGTCGTGTTGCCTGCCTCCACGGTCAGGTAGAGGCCCGGCAGGCGGACCTCGCCCTGCAAGGTGACGAGTTCCTGACGCAGCTGGTTCTGCTCCGCCTCCAGCGCGCTCAAGCGCTGTTGCACGGAGAGCCGGCGCGCCTGTGGAGGGACGGGGACTTTGGGGGTTTCGGCCATCGAAGAACTCGGCCCGCCGGATGGCAGGCAGGAAGAAAAACCGTAATCCGGGAGCCCCACCCAAAGCAATGCGGGCTTACCCGAAGGTCGCGACTCACATCCCCCCCTGCGACCGGGGTCGCGCTTGCCCCGACGTGGTGGATTCCGGACCCCCTTGGCGTGCGCCGCACCGGCGAGTTGTGCTTGGATACGGAGCTGCTGCTTTTGCCGGAGAAACCATGTTGCACGCAGCTTCTAGGGGACACGAATGATCAAGAGCGATTCCCCGAGCCCTGAGGCCCCGGGAACGGATCCGCTCATCGGCCGGACGTTGAACGGCCGCTTCAGCATTCTAGAGCCCCTGGGCGTGGGTGGAATGGGCAAGGTGTACCGCGCCCTCCAGGCACCCTTGGATCGCATGGTCGCGCTCAAGGTGCTCAACCCCAACTTCCCGAGCAGCCGCGACCCTGGCTTCCAGAAGCGCTTCCTGCGCGAGGCGTCGCTGACGTCGAAGCTGCGGCACCCTAACACCGTCACCGTCATCGACTACGGGCAGACGGACGACGGCATCTACTACATCGCGATGGAGTACCTGGAGGGTCGCACGCTCCAGCAGGTGCTGGGCCAGGCCGGCCCCCTGCCCTGGGCGCGCGCGGTGTCGGTGGCGCAGCAGGTGTGCCGCTCGCTGCGCGAGGCGCACGCCCTGGGCATCATCCACCGCGACCTCAAGCCCGCGAACATCATGATCCTCAACGAGGCGGATCAGGACCTGGTGAAGGTCCTGGACTTCGGCCTCGTGAAGTCCGTGGGACCGCAGGAGGGGCCGGTCAGCCCCGAAATCACCCAGAACGGCACGTTCCTGGGCTCGCCGCAGTACATGGCGCCGGAGCAGGCGCGCAACGTGGCGGACGCGCGCAGCGACGTGTACTCGCTGGGCATCATGCTGTTCCAGATGCTGATGGGCCGGCCGCCCTTCATCGCGCGCGACCACATCGAGCTCATCTTCGCCCACTACAAGGAACCGCCCCCCACCTTCCAGGCCGTGCGCCCGGACCTCGCGGTGCCGCCAGAGATTGAGATGGTGGTGCGCCGCTGCATGGAGAAGGATCCGGCGCGGCGCTTCCAGACGATGGACGAACTGCTGGAGGGCCTGCGCGAGGCGCACATGGCCGCGGGCGGCAACAGCGGCGTGTTCCGCCGGCTGGGCGGCTCCTCGACGACGGGCCCCTACCCCTCGCCGCCGACGACGGGCCCCTACGCGTCCCCGCTGTTCGCCAACGTGGGCAACGCGGAGCCCGCGGACGGTGGGCTCGCGGTGGACATCAGCGTGGAGGTGCCGGCGGACGTGCAGCGCGCCCGCCAGCGCACGCTCATGATGGGCGCGCTGGGTGGCGTGATGGTCGCGGGCCTGGTGGGCATCACGCTGTTCTTCCTGCGCGGCGGCGGCAGCCCGGATGAGAAGCCCGCGCAGCCGGTGACCCAGGCCACGGCCCCCGCCGCACCGGCCCCGGTGGCGGAAGTCCCCACTGCGGCGCCCGCGCCGGGCAAGGTGCGCTTCCGGCTGATGAGCCAGCCGTCCGGCGCGCGCGTCTACTACAAGGGCAAGGAGAAGGGCGTGACGCCCTTCATGATGGAGCTGCCCCTGGGCAGCGAGGGCAGCATCACCGCGGAGCTGACCTTCGCGCTGGAGGGCTACCAGACGGAGACCATCATCACCGGCGGCTCCGGTGAGGTGGTGCTGTCCCAGAAGCTGACCAAGCGCCGGGGCGGCGGTGAGCGCCCGAGCCGCGTGGATCTGGCCACCGCCTCCACCCCCGAGGACTTCGAGAACGTGGCCCCGGCGACGCCGGGTGGACTCGCGGCGCCGGTGATGATGACGGCGAACCCCGCCACCCCCGCGGCCGTCCCCGCCACGACGACGGACAAGGCGCCGGGCGCGGTGGGTGTGTCCGCCGCGGCACCGGTCAGCGCGGCGGGCAGCCTCGCGGTGCCGTCGCTCACGACTGGCGCGCTCGCGCCCGTCAACCCGAACGCCGTCATCCCCTTCAACGACGCCATGGAGCGGCCCACGCTGCTGGAGGAGGGCCGGGACATCGCCTACACGCGCGAGGCGCTCGCCATCAAGGCGGAGGGGCTCGTGGCGGTGCGCTGCACCATCACCAACAAGGGGCGCGTGGAGAACTGCCGCATCCTGAAGATGGTGCAACACATGGACAAGGCGGTGCTCGACTCGCTCATGTCCCGCGTCTACAAGCCCATCCAGTACCAGGGCCGCCCGGCGAACGTGGACTACACGTTCACCATGCGGCTCGTGTCCCCGCGCCGCTGAAAGAAGCGACGCGCCTCCACCGCGTCCTTCAGGGGCCGGTGGAGGGCACGAGCGGCGGCGACGGAGGGACGGACGGGGTGGCGCCTCCAGAAGGCACGCCCCAGTCCACCACCGGCCAGCCCCGCCTCCGAGCCTCGCGGCGCAGCCGGTGGTCCGGGTTCACCACCACCGGGCGCCCCACCACCTCCAGCACCGGCAGGTCCGAGTACGAGTCCGTGTAGAAGGCGCACGCGGACAGCGGCACCCCCGCCTCCTTCGCGGTGGCCTCCGCGTAGAACCGCTTGCCCTCGCCGAAACACACGGCCCCCAGCGGGCGCCCGGTGTGCAGCCCCGCTGCGTCCACCTCGAAGCGGTTGCACAGCACGCCATCCAGGCGCAGCTCGCGCGCCACCAGGTCGGACAGGTAGCCCGAGGACGAAGTCAGCAGCACCAGCCGGTCTCCGGCCTCACGGTGGGCCTCCAGCGCGAGCAGGGCCCCGGGCCGGTACTGCCCGCGCACGGCCTCCGCGTAGAAGTCCGCGGAGCGCGCCTCCAGGGCCTTGGCGTCGGAGCCCATGAGCAGCGCGGTGGCGCGCAGGAGCACGTCCTGCATGGCCACGAAGCCCAGGTGGTAACGCGCGAGCAGCAGGCTGGCGCGCAGGGCCTCCCAGCGGGAGATGTGGCCCAGCGCCAGCTCGCGGCGCACCCAGAGCGACGCGGAGTTGGCGGCGAGCAGCGTCCTGTCCAGGTCGAAGAAGGCGACGGCCACGGTCAGAGTCTAACCGCGAGGTCCGCCCGGGGCAGCGCCGGAGAGGCCGGCCCGAGGGGCCGCTGACCGCCTGCCCCTGCGCATCAGCGCCATGCCCCAGAGCAGCACGGCGGCCACGCCCGGTCCTCCCGCGGAAGCGCCGCAGCCGGTGCCCTTCCCGTCCGCCACGAGCTTCAAGCCCGGGTCCTCCGGGATGCGGCACTGCGTGGGCGGCAGGCCGCGCGGATAGGCTGAGCAGAAGCCGGCCGCGGAGCCCGCGTCGATGACTCGCTTGGACGTCTCGCCCTGGGAGGCGGTGGCCTCCATGGTGGAGCCCGCGGAGTAGACGTGGTCCAGCCCGACGACGTGGCCAATCTCATGCGTCATCGTGTTCTGCACGTCGTAGGCGACGCAGTCGGTGGACGGCGTGCCCGAGCACGGCGGCCCATTCACGGTGGTGAAGAGGAAGCTGGGACCGAAGTCCGTCTCCGCCGCGTTGAGCTCGATGTCCGAGTCCACCACGGCGCCGTCCTTGAAGCTGAACGACGAAGTGGTGAGCCCGATGGTGGCGCCCCCGTGCGCCCAGCACTGGTAGACGTTGCCGCACGTCTCCTCCGCCCAGCACGCATCGTCCGGCGGGGCGACGTCCTGACAGTTGCGTTCGCGGAAGGTGACGACGTTGTAGTTGTCGAAGCGGTGCTCCTCGTCGTAGCCGATCTCGACGGGGCGCGACCAATCCTCGCCCCGGATGAAGCGGAAGTCGCTGCACGTCGAGGAAAGCGCCCGCCACGCGTCGAAGGCCGCCTCGATGGCGACGACCTCCGTGTCTCCGGGCGTGCGTGTGCTGCCGGCCGCGTCCAGGTGGTAGACGTAGTCACGCCCCGGCCAGACCAGACACAACGGCCGGCCCGGCACGAGCGTGCGCTTGAAGTCCTGCTGCGCGCCCGCCGCTCCCGCGCACAGCAGCACTCCCAGGAGCAGCAGGCGACAACTCACCGTCCACCCCGCCGGCGGCGCGCCAGCAGAGAGGCCGCGGCCAGCAGCGGCAGCACCGCCAGTCCACCGGCCGCCGCGGTGCAGCCATCGCCGTCCCCGTCGCCATCTCCACTCCCGTTGCCGTTGGAGTTGGTCACCGGGAAGCAGGGCTGGCTCGCGCTTCCCTTGGGGTACGCGGCGCAGACGAAGCTGCGCGAACCGGGGTCGATGTTGCGCTTGGACGTCTCGCCCGGAGGGGCGCTGGGGTTCATCGTGGAGCCCGTCGCCAGCGTGTGGTCCAGGCCCACGAAGTGGCCCACCTCATGGGTGGCCGTGTTCTGCACGTCCGTGTCCACGCAGTCCGGCGTGGCCACGATGCCGCACGGCCCGGCGTTGCCGGTGGTGAAGTTGAAGCGCGCGGCGTTGAAGGAGATGTCCGAGTCGTAGACGATGCCCGTGCGCTCGTCGTACGTGGTGAGCGTGATGGCGATGGTGCCGTCGCTGTCATCCCAGCAGTCGTACGTGTTCGCGCACGTGTCCTGGGTGAAGCAGGCGTCGCTGGCGTCCACGACCTCGCGACAGGCGCGGCCCCGGAAGAGGATGAGGTTGATGTTGTCGCCGGAGCGGTTGTAGCCCACCGTCCGGGAGTTCACGCGAGAGCCCTCCGCCAGCGTCAGGTTGCCGCAGCTGGCGAAGATGTCCTGCCAGCTCTGGAACGAGCGGGTGATGGCGTCGAACTCCGTGTGGTTCGTCGCCTTCGGGTTGCCCACGGTGCTCTGCTGATAGGTGACGCGAGTCTGCGTCCAATACAGGCACTGCGTGTTCTCATCCCCGGGGGACACGCGGCTGCGCACGTACGGCGCTGAGCTCTGTCCCATCACCGCCGCCAGCACCACCCACGACGCGAGCGCGCCCATCACTTCGCCCCCTTCTTCGCGGGCGCCGCCTGCTGCGCCTGGACCGCCGCGCGCACGGACGCCTTCAGCTCCTCCAGCGTCACCGGCTTCGCGTTGGACGCCGTCTCCTGGCGCGTCTTCGGATCAATCAACACCGCGTCCCCGGTGGATGCCGGCACCGCCATCGCGCCCGGTCCGGTGCGCTTCACCTGGTACTTGCCCTGCGCCATGCCCGCCAGCTGGAACGCGGCCGCGCCGCGCTTCTCCAGGAAGACGACGACCTCCTCGCCCTCGGAGAAGGACGCCAGGCCACCCACCACCTGGCCAATGTCCCCCACCCGGCCTCCCGGCTGGGTGACGACCACCGTGCCGCCGGGCTGCCCCTTGAGGGCCTCCGTCACTTGAATCTCCACGTCGGTGACGATGCGGCGCTTGTCCCCGCTCCAGCGGCTCTGCACGCGGCGGACGACGCCCTGCACCACCGCGTCCGACGTCTGCGCCATCTGCGGCAGGTCCGCCCGCAGCATCGTGGTGGCCCCCACCGGCAGCCCTCCGAGCAGGGTGGCCAGCACCACCGTGCGAACCGCGTGTCGAATCGACATGGATAGTCTCCTTGGCCGCGCAGCCTAACCCCAAGCGGGCGGCTTGCGTTGACCCTCGTGCACCCGTCCTGCTATCGCGCGCCTGCCCATGGCTCCGTCAAAACCCCGCGTCCGCTTCGCTCCGTCACCTACTGGATACCTCCACATCGGAGGCGCCCGTACCGCGCTCTTCAACTACCTCTACGCGAAGCGCTACGGCGGAACCTTCATCCTGCGCATGGAAGATACGGACCAGGAGCGCTCCACGCCCGAGTCCGTCCAGGCCATCCTGGATGGCCTCAACTGGCTGGGACTGGACTGGGAGGAGGGCCCCGGCAAGGAGGACCCGAAGTACGGTCCCTATTTCCAGACCCAGCGCCTGGACACGTACCGCAAGCACGCGGACCAGCTCCTCGCGGAAGGAAAGGCCTTCCGGTGCTACTGCACCCGCGAGGAAATCTCCCAGCGCCGCGAGGCGGTGGAGAAGGCGAAGGGTCAGGGCAGCTACCGCTACGAGGGCACCTGCCACGATTTGAAGGGCCCGCCCCCCGGCAAGAAGCAGGAGGACGCCGTCCTCCGCTTCCGCATGCCCTCGGGCGAGGGCACCGTGTCCTTCGACGACAAGGTGCTGGGCACCATCACCAAGGCGCACTCGGACCTGGATGACTGGGTGATGATGCGCGCGGACGGCATCCCGCTCTACAACTACGGCTGCGTCATCGACGACCACCTGATGGACATCACCCTGGTGTCGCGCGGCCAGGAGCACGTCAACTCCACCTTCCCGCAGCTGATGCTCTACAAGGCGCTGGGATGGACGCCGCCGGACTTCGCGCACCTGCCGCTCATCCTGGGGCCGGACCGGGAGAAGCTCTCCAAGCGCAAGCATCCGGAAGCGGACGTGATGCTGCACAAGCGCACGGGCATCATGCAGGAGGCCCTGCTCAACTTCGTCATCCGCCTGGGCTGGAGCCACGGCAACGACGAGGTCATCACCCGCGAGCAGATGGTGGAGTGGTTCGACTTCGACGGCGTGGGCAGCACCTCCGGCGTGTGGAACCCGGAGAAGCTCCAGTGGCTCAACCAGCAGTGGTTCAAGCTGCTGCCCCCGGCCGTGGTCGCGGAGCGGCTCGTCCCCTTCCTGGAGGCCCGCGGCTTCCAGGCGAAGGGCGATTCCCGCCTGGAGCCGCTGGTGCTCGCGCTGCGCGAGCGCTCGCGCACCCTGGACGAGATGGCGAACACCGCGTCCATCTACTTCAAGAGCGGCGTCACCCTGGATGAGAAGGCCGCCGCCAAGCACCTGAGCGGGGACTCGCTCAACCTGCTGCGCCAGGCCCGGGAGCAGCTGGCCGCCCTTCCCGCCTGGACGGTGGAGCCGCTGGACGGCGTGGTGAAGACGGTGAGCGAGGCGGCCCAGGTGGGCATGGGCAAGGTGGCCCAGCCCATCCGCGTGGCCATCACTGGCAACACCACCAGCCCCGGCATCGGTGAGACGCTGCTGCTCGTGGGGCGCGACGAAGCCCTGCGGCGCATCGACGCGGCGCTGGCTCGCGGGACGTGAGATTGACGGTGGACGCGGGCATCGCCGGGCCCTATCTTGGCCGGCGATGACGCGACCGCTTGACAGCCTGCGACCCCATTTCTATAAGGCGCGCCCGCTCGGGGCGGTGCTGCTGGCCCTCTGGGCAACGGCTTCCGGCGCCGAGCTGGTGAACGGCGCACAGATTCCGGATGGTGCCCAGAAGGTGGGCGAGAACAGGTACCGGGCTTCGCGAGACTTCGAAGCGACGCTCGACTACTACAAGAACGTCTACCCGTCCTCGAGCTACCCGAGGCGGTCGATCGTCAACCAGCCGGGCGTCAAGGCCGTGCACATCTCCAACCCCTCGGGGAAGAACTTCGAGGGGCTGAACATTTACGAAGCGAACGAAGAGGTTCGCATCTATGTCGTCCCGCTGCAGGGGGCGGCGAAGCCGGCGAAGAAGACTGAAGGCAAGCCGGTCAGGAAAACGAAGTAGTTGAAGTCAGCAGCAGAAGTCGGTAGTAGAAGCGCCCGCAACAAGCAGCACCGCAGCAGCAGCCCCTTGGGGAATCGTCTAACGGCAGGACAGCAGACTCTGACTCTGCTTATCTAGGTTCGAATCCTAGTTCCCCAGCTGAAAATCTCCGGTTGACTGGTCAGAACGGAGAATGTAGGAAGCAGCAGCAGAAACACAGTGGTTGTAGGGAAGCAAGCCGGCCCTGTCGTCTAGCGGTTAGGACGGAGCCCTCTCACGGCTCAAACTCGGGTTCGAATCCCGGCAGGGTCACTCAGAGACGCCCACCTTCGGAAACGAAGGTGGGCGTTTCGCTTTGCGGGCTACCGCACTCCGCCCTGTCCTTCCGGACAGACCTCGGGCAGTGCCGCGTCCAGGCTCCTGGACGCGGCCCGGTGGCCCCGAGGCTCGGGCGCCGCTCCTCTTCAGTTCGGGGTCGCGATGCTCTGGCGGAAGGTGTCCAGCGCGGCGGTGAGCCGCTGCTGGGCGCGCTGGATGCCCCGGCGCATCAGCAGCATCCGCACCTTCTCCGGCAGGACGCGGGTGGCGTTGGACTGGCCGTAGCCCACCAGGTCCATGCGCAGGGTGATGGCCTCCAGCAGGTCGCTCAGGTCGGCGTCCGCGCCGGCCAGGAGCACCACGTCCGGGGAGCGGCCCTGGAGCCTTTCCGCCAGCGTGTGCCACTGCGGATCCCCGGTCTCCACCACCACCACGTCCGCGCTCTCCAGTTGGGGCGAGTACGGCGGCAGCTCCACCACCTCGAAGGACGCGTCGCGCAGCACCTTCACGGCCTCGGCGCTTCCCACCACCGCGACGTTGCCGGTGTGGCCCAGGCGCACCGCCTGCTCGTAGTTGCGCAGCTCCGTCTCCAGCGCTTCATGCGCGGGCTCCGGAGCGTCCCGCCCGGCGTCCAGCAGCGCGGCGGCCTGCCGGGCCATCTCCCGGGCACCGTCGCGCGTGCGCACGCGCTCCGAGCGGCGCTCCAGCGCGGCGCGCACCTTGGCGCGCAGCACGCGCAAATCATCGAAGGGCTTCACGATGTAGTCGCTGGCACCGGCGGCGAACGCGGCGATGACGGACTCGGAGCTGGCGTAGGCGGTGATCATCACCGCCTCCAGCGCGGGCTGCATCCGCCGAGCCTCCGCGATGAGCTCCACCCCACCCATGCCGGGCAGGTTCTTGTCCGTCACCAGCACGTCGAAGCGCTGGTCCTTCAAGAGGACGAGCGCCTCCTCCGCGCTGCCCACGGGGGAGACGATGAGATCCGCCTCCCGCCCCAACAGGCGCACGCAGATATCCAGCACCACTGGCTCGTCATCCACCAGCAGCACCTTCGAGGCGAGCGTCCCCCGCCCTTCCCCTTCACCTTCGCCGGTCTCGAACGGGAGATCCATGAATTGGGAGGATCGCACAGCTCTCGTCCAACTTCGAGGGTGGGAAACAGTCGCGACCACTATGCTCTCCCGGTGAGCTTCGAAGACGCGCTGCGGGAGAACCGGGTGCCGCCGCGGCTGGGCGACGTCCGGCTTTTCTACGACGGAGGCCGCCTGGTGGGGGAATCCCTGCCGCCAGCCTGGACGCTGCGGCTCCTCCCCACGCTCCTCGTGGCCCTGGCAGCCGTGTGCACCGGGGTGGGGTTGCTGCTGCTCGTCCTGGACTCGGCCCGGACGCCGGGCGCCGCGACCCTGCTGCTCGTGCTGGCGGGAGCCATGGTGGGCGCCGCGCTGGTGACGGAGGCGCGGCTTCAACGGCGGCGCTTCGTGCTTCACTTCAAGACGGAGTCGCTGCGGCTGGAGACGCTCGCGTGGGCCCCGGGCGCGGCGCGCACGGAGGTGTTCCCCTTCGACGACGTGCGCGCGGTGCACATCGTCCAGCCGCCGAAGGGCGGATACGCACTGGTGGTGGAGTACGGCCCGGAAACCGCGCCCAGACGCGCACTGTTGGTGCGGGACGTGCGGGCGCAGGAGAGCGACACCCTCTACCGGGTGTGGAGGCTCCTGCACAACGCCTTCGGGCTCAAGGGAGCAGGGCTCGCTTGAAGACGAGCTCGATTTCGGTGCCCTCGCCCGGCGTGGACGACAGGCGCAGCTGACCGCCGAACTGCATCACCAGCTCGCGGCAGATGGACAGGCCCAGCCCCGTGCCGATGCCCACGGGCTTCGTGGTGAACATCGGCTGGAACACCTTCTCCTGAAGCGCCACGGGGATGCCGCAGCCGTTGTCCGACACGGTCAGCACCACCTCCTCGTCGCGCGCATCCCACCGCACGTCGATGCGGCCCGGACGGCCCGTGCCCTCCATGGCCTGCGCCGCGTTGACGATGAGGTTGAGCAGCACCTGGCACAGCTTCACCGGCCCGAAGACGATGCGGAGGGGCTCGCCGTTGCTGGAGAGCCGCGCCCGGTCCCGCACCTCCGCTCGCGCCAGCTTCACCGCGAAGGAGACGACCTCCGCCACGTCCGCGGTGGCCTCCATGTCCTCGCCGCGCGCCTGCGCGCGCAGGCCCAGCGCCACCCCGCGCAGGTGGCCGGCGCCCTCGGACAGGTCCTTGATGAGCGACGGCAGGTCCTCGATGGTGGAGGACACCTCCGCGTCCGGATCCGTGGCCAGGTGCCGCGACACGTACTGCACCACCCGCTCCATGTCGCGCTGGAGTGACGACACGTTCTGCGTGAGGTAGCCCACCGGGCCCATCAGCTCGTGCGCGATGCCCGCCGTCACCTGTCCCAGCGTGGCCAGACGCTCGGACTTCATCATCCGGCCTTCCACTTCGCGGATGCGCAGCTCCAGCCGGGCAATCTTGAGCGCGTCCTCGAGCGCCGCCAGCAGCTCCGCGCGGTCCCACGGCTTGACGAAGTAGCGCGTCACCTGGCCGCGGTTCACCGCGTCGATGACGGCCTGCATGTCCGCGTACGCCGTCACCAGCATGCGCTTGGCGTCAGGCGCGATGGTGCGCGCGCGCTCCAACAACTCCACGCCCGTCATCCCCGGCATGCGCTGGTCGGACAGCACCACGCCAATCTCCAGGCGTCGCTGCTCCAGAAGCGCCAGGGCCTCGTTGGGGGACGAGCACCGGAAGATGCGAAACCGCTGCCCGAAGTTGGCGTCGAACACCCTCAGGTTGAGGGCGTCGTCGTCCACGTACAGCACGGCGGGCAGGTCCGAGGCGTTCATGGAGCTCCTCCAGACCATGGCTTCCTCATCCGGAAGACAGGCTGGTCGCGCCGAAGATAACGCGCACGTCCGTCAGCGCGCCTGGGGGTACCTTGTACCCAGGCCGAAAGCGAACGCCGCGCGACAGCACTCCGCCTCAGACGGAGGCGTTCCCGAGCGCGAGGGCCACCGTGTCCACCGACGGGAAACGGCCCCGCGGCAGCGTGCCCAGCAGCGACACCACGTGGGACGGCGCCTCGTTCTCCCGCGCCACCCAGACCAACTGCTCCGCGCTGAGCGGATACACCGCGCCGTGCAGCGCCTGCTGCAGCGAGTGCGCCAGGGACACCGCCGGAGTCAGGGGAGCCGGTGAAGGCTCCACCTCCCGCAGTCCAAGTCCCAGGCGCTCGCGAGTCATGTCGTCGTTCATTGACTGAGAAGTTAAGCAGCGAACCGCCCCGCCTGCCGACCTTTTTTCGCCGTCCGAAGAGAGTCAGGCAGGCAGGCGCTCTGCCCCTCCATCCCACCGGGTGGCCACGCCAGCGTGGGCATCCCACCGTACCGCCACGGAAGTCCCATCCACACCCCTGACCTCAGGGAGGAGTGACGCACCATGGCGAACAAGAAGAACGAGGACGTGAAGCCGGTGAAGCACGTGGAAGCCACGCGTCCGGAGCCGTGGCCCGGCATCCAGGGCCGCAGCAAAGAGCACGAGGAGGACCTGGAGACGGGCACGCGCCGCGCGGAACAGGCGGACGTCACGGAGGCCCAGCGCAAGTTGGAGAAGGACGTCGAGTCGGACGAGCCGACGCGGGAGTAGTCCAGGCCAGGCCCCGCCCCCGTGCGTGTCACACGGGGGCGGAGGCGGCGGACCGCTCGACCGCTAGAACAACAGCCGCGAGGGATGCTCCAGGAGCCCCTTCAGCTCGCGGAGGTACTCCGCGCCGGTGGCCCCGTCGATGACGCGGTGGTCACCCGACAGCGTCACCGTCATCATCTTGCGCACCGCCAGCTGGCCGTCACGCACCACGGCCTTCTCCGCCACGGCGCCCACCGCGATGATGGCGGACTGGGGCGGGTTGATGACGGCGATGAACTGGTCGATGCCGTACATGCCCAGGTTGCTCACCGTGAGCGAACCACCCGTGTACTCGGCGGGCTTCAGCGAGCGCTTGCGGGCGCGCTCCGCCATGTCGCGGGACTCGGCGGAGATGGCCTGCAGGCCCTTGAGGTCCGCGTCGCGGATGATGGGGGTGATGAGCCCATCCTCGATGGCGACGGCGATGCCCACGTCCACGGTGCCGAAGTGCAGCACCTGGTCGCCCTGGAGCGACACGTTCATCTTCGGTGAACGGCGCAGCGCGATGGCCGACGCCTTCACGATGATGTCGTTGACGGACACCTTGAGGTCCAGTGCCTTGGCCTCTTCGCGGATCTTCACCGCGGCGTCCATCTCCACCTCCACCGTGAGGTAGAAGTGCGGCACACCGGGCTTCACTTCCGACATGCGCTGGCCAATGACCTTGCGCATGGAGGACATGGGCACCGCCTGCGGCTCCGGACGCGTACCGAAGGCGCGAACCTCCGGCTGCGCTCCGGCCTTCTTCGCCGCCGGCGCCGGAGCCTTCGCCAGGCCCTGGCCCAGCGCCTGCTCCACGTCGCGCTTCACCACGCGGCCCAGCGGGCCCGTGCCGCGCACCTGGCTGATGTCCAGCCCGCGATCCTGGGCCATGCGCTTCGCCAGGGGGCTGGCGCGCAGCCGGCCGCCAGCGCCACCACCGGCTGCCTGAGCCTGGGGCTCGCGGCGCAGCGGAACGACCTGTCCTCCGGCGGGCGCGGACGGAGCCGCGGCGGCGGGGGCCTTCGGAGCCTGGGGCGCGGCCGCCGGAGCGGAGGCCCCGGCCTTGGCGCCCTTGGGCGTGAGGAACGCGATGGGCGCGCCGACCTTGGCCATGTCGCCATCGCGCACGGTGATGCGCGCGAGCGTGCCGTCGTCGTACGCCTCCACCTCGAGGTTGGACTTGTCCGTCTCCACCTCGGCGATGGCGTCCCCGGAGGAGACCTTGTCCCCCTCCTTCTTCAGCCACTTGACGATCTTCCCCTCCGTCATTGTCGGAGAGAGGGAGGGCATCAGGATGGCAATCCCCTCGCCCGCGCCGCTGGCGGCGGGAGCCGGTGCCTGCTCGGGAGGCTTCGGGGCTGCGGGGGCGGCGGCCTTGGGGGCCTCCGTCTTCTGGGGCGCCGGAGCTGAAGGCGCGCCACTGGTGGCCTTCTCACCCTTGGCGCCGAGGAAGCCGATGGGCGAACCCACCGCGGCGACCTCGCCCTCGGGCACGGCGATTTGGATGAGGTAGCCGTCGTCGAAGGCTTCCACCTCGAGGTTGGACTTGTCCGTCTCAACCTCGGCGATGGCGTCTCCGGAGGAGATCTTGTCTCCCACCTTCTTCAGCCATTTGACGATCTTCCCCTCCTTCATCGTCGGGGAAAGGCTGGGCATCTGGATGGGCGTCGCCATACGCGTTCAGGCTCCCTCGCGGTACAGGACCTTCTTGATGGCAGCGATGATCTTGGGCGCGTCCGGCTGGGTCGCGTTCTCCAGGTTCGCCGCATAGGACATGTTCACATCCAACCCGGTGACGCGCACGACGGGCGCGTCCAGGTCGTCGAACGCCTGGGACTGGATGAGGTCCACCACGGACGCGCCAATACCGGCCAGCGCCCAGCCCTCCTCGCAGATGACCACGCGGTTCGTCTTGCGCACGCTCGCGAGGATGGCCTCCTCGTCCAGGGGCCGCAGGGTGCGCAGGTCGAGCACCTCCACGCTGATGCCTTCCTTCGCCAGGGCCTCCGCGGCCTCCATGCAGAAGTAGTACATCCGGCTCCAGGTGATCAGCGTGACGTCCGTGCCCTCACGCTTCACGTCCGCCTTGCCCAGGGGGACGATGTGCTCACCTTCCGGCACCTCGCCCTTGATGGCGTAGAGGCGCTCGCCCTCGAACATGACCACCGGGTTCTCGTCCCGGATGGCGCTCTTGAGCATGCCCTTGGCGTCCGCCGGGGTCGCCGGGGCAATCACCTTCAGGCCGGGGAAGTGCGCGTAGTTGGCCTCCAGCGACTGGCTGTGCTGGCTGGAGAGCCGGCCGCCCGCGCCGCCCGGGCCGCGGAACACGATGGGGCAGCGCAGCTGGCCGCCGCTCATGTGACGCAGCTTGGCCGCGTTGTTGACGATCTGGTCCATCGCCAGGATGGCGAAGTTCCAGGTCATCATCTCCACCACCGGGCGCAGACCCACCGCCGCCGCGCCCACGGAGAGACCCGTGAAGCCCAGCTCGCTGATGGGCGCGTCGATGATGCGCGCGCTCCCGAACTTGTCCAGCAGGCCCTGGGACACCTTGAAAGCGCCGTTGTAGCGGCCCACTTCCTCGCCAATGAGGAACACATTGGCGTCGCGCTCCATCTCTTCGGCGAGCGCCTGGTTCAACGCTTCGCGATACATCAACTCGGGCATCGTCGGCTCCGAACTCGAATCTCGAAAGGGTAGTGGCTTGAGGGAACGTGGGCGCTAGCGGATCAGGCCCGCCTTCTTGTCCGCCTGCTCGGCCTCTGCGCGGGGCTCCAGGTCCCACGTCACCTTCAGCTCCTGGCCCGTCGGGTACTTCGGCCAGTTGGTGACCTTCACGCCCAGCACGCGCTCGCGCGGGCGCACGTCCTGCTCGCCCTCATCCACGATGGTGTCGCGCCACAGCTCTTCCACGCTGGGCTCGGGCGACTCGTCGGCGAACTTCACCGCCGCGTCCACCGCGCGCTTCTCCTCTTCCTCGATGGCCTCGAAGTCCGCGTCGGTGAGGTTGAAGCCCTGCTTCATCGCGAACTCGCGCAGCTTCGGGATGGGGTCGCCCTTGCGCTCTTCCTCCACCTCCTGCTTGGTGCGGTAGTTCGCTGGGTCCGCCATCGAGTGGCCGCGGAAGCGGTAGGTGTTCGCCTCCATCAGCACGGGGCCCTTGCCCGCGCGGCAGTACTCGGCGGCGTCCTTCACCGCCTCGTACATCTTGAGGACGTCCATGCCGTCCACCGCTTCACCGCGCATGCCGTACGCGGAGGCGCGCTTGTGGATCTCCGGCACCGCGGACGTGCGCGCGATGGCCGTGCCCATGCCGTAGCGGTTGTTCTCGCAGATGTAGATGACCGGCAGCTTCCACTTCTGCGCCATGTTGAAGGTTTCGTGGAACGCGCCCTGGTTCGCGGCCGCGTCGCCGAAGAAGCACACCGTGACGCGGTCCTCGTTGCGGTAGCGCGCCGCGAAGGCCATGCCCGCCGCGAGCGGAATCTGCCCGCCGACGATGCCGTAGCCGCCGTAGAAGTGGTGCTCGATGTCGAAGATGTGCATCGAGCCGCCCTTGCCCTTGCTGTAGCCAGAGCCCCGGCCGAACAGCTCCGCCATGACCATCCCGGCGTCGCTGCCACGCGCCAGCGGCTGGCCGTGGTCGCGGTAGGCGGACAGCATGTAGTCGTCCGGGCGGATGGCCTCGTTGCAGCCCACCGCCACGGCCTCCTGGCCGATGTAGAGGTGGCAGAAGCCGGCGATCTTCCCCAGCGTGTACTGCTGGCCGGCTCGCTCCTCGAAGCGGCGCAGGAGGTACATCTTCCGGTACATCGTCAACAACAGGTTCTTCGAGTACGCGCTGGCCACCGCGGCATGCCTCCGTCTGGGCCGCCCCTTGAAGACCCGAGGGGGAAGGGCGGCGAACGCCGTGCGCCTCTTAGCGCGCGGCCAAGGGACTTCCAAAGCCTTTCAGAAACCGTCGTCCACCGTGCCTTTCTTTCAGGCGCGGTGCGTCACGTCCTCCATGGAGAAATGTGGCACCGACACGATGCCATCCTTCAATTCCACGGCCCGTCCCGAGTGGTCCGTGGCCAGGTGGATGACCGTCGCCTCCGGGAAGCGGTGACGGTAGTCATTGGCGTGCGTGGGTTCATTGTCGAACGCCGCCACCACGGTGCCCATGCGGCCCAGGCGCGCGTGCGCCTCGCGCTTGAAGGCGTCGTCGTTCTCCGCGAGCGTGGGCTTCATGACCAGATGCACGCGCCCATCCGCGCCGGGCGGCGTCACCATTCCGCAACGCGCGAGGCATGACACGGTGCCTTCACGCATCGCTTCATGGCGGCCCGTCAGGTAGACGACCTGCGCGCCCGTGACGGCCACCGCCTGCGTGAAGGCGGCCGCGCCGTCAATCGCCTCGTCGGAGACGCAGTAGGCGCTGGTGAAGAAGCGCTCCTGCCAGAAGGCGCGCGCGTCCGCATAACGCTGCTCCACCTCCGCGTCCTCCATGCCGCACGCGCGCATGGCGGCGCGCATGTCCCAGCCGGTGTCCCAGTGGCGAGGCTCGCACACGGAGAGCAGGCTCAGCGACCGCGCGTCACCGTACTCGCGAAGGATGCGCGCCTGGCGGGGCCGGTTGTCGAAGAGGGTGGAGTCCAGGTCGAACGCCAGGACCGCCTGGGGGCCGAGCGAGCGGGCCTTCTCCAGGATGCTTCGGAGCGTGTCGCGCCAGTCCGGCCGCACGCGCTGCTTGAGATCTTCAAATGCCATGGACGCCGGAAGATACATGCCCCCGGCGCGAGGCTGGCCATCAAATCACGCGCCCTGCCGCAACGCGGCCGGCCGGATGGGCAGCGACCCCGCGGGCTCCGAGGCCTCCACCGGAGCCTCTGGCGCCCGGGCGAAGTTCTGCATGCGCTGGATGCCGTTGCGATCCAACACCAGGCGGACCAGCTGCGCGGATTCATGACGCACGCCGTCCTCCATCACCGTGAAGCGGAAGACCAGGTCCACCGGGTAGCGCTTCGCGCCGCGGATGTGGCCCACGGAGAAGTCCTCCAGGTCCACGTACTCCAGCGCGAACTCCGGCTCGTCCATGTCGCGCAGGAAGCGCCCCACGTTCAGCCGGAGGATGTCCGTGACGCCCGTGAGGCCGCGCTCGGAGCGGGGCAGCAGGCGCGCGTCCAGCACGATGCGCTTCTGGTAGCGGATCACGGCTTCCGACAGCTCGCCCTGGGACACGGTGAGGAAGTCGTCCTGCAGCCGGAGCGACGACACCGCCTTCGGCACCTTCACCGCCGCGCCGTAGTCCACGCGCTCCTCGCAGATGCCAATGGCGCGCGCCGTGACGGGGTCCACCAGGTCCGTGGTGCGGTCGTACAGGTGCGTGGCGGCCACGCGGCTGAACATGCGCCGCAGCCCTTCCTTGATGCGGTCCTTCATCATGTAGCCGACCACGGCCACCAGGAAGAAGTTGAGGCTCACCTGCGTGAAGCGGACCTGCGCCCAGAGCGCCACCGACGTGGCGAAGGCCATGGCCACGCCCGCCGCGATGGCGAAGAGCACCTCCTCCCAGCCCTGCCGCCGCTGACGGCGGCGCGAGGACAGGAAGAGCACGTTCATGCAGAACTTCTTCAGGAAGCCCAGCCGCTGCATGTACTCCTCGTTGTCCCCGGTGGGGCTCAACACGGAGCGCAGCCGGTGCTCCTTGCGATACGACTCCTCGCGCAGCACCGCCTCCATCAACCCCTTGCGCAAGGGCAGCCACGGCCCCGTGCGCGGCAGCGCGTCCATGTCCGCCACCGCGCGGCGGAAGAACTGCTCCACCAGCAGGCTCACGTACTCGTCCACCAGCCGCAGCGACGCGCGCGTCTTCTCCTGGAGCTTCGCCTCACCGGTGGCGCGCAGCCACGCTCGGAAGCGCTCCAGCACCACGGGCACCGACTCGCCCGCCTGCCGCACCACCGCCTCCAGGTCCACCCTTCCCGCCTCGCCCGTCTTGGCCTCACAGCGCGTCTCCACCGTGGTGGCGAACCTGCGCAGCGCGCCGCGCAGCACGCACGAGAAGAGCTTCGCCTGGTAGACGACGTCCGCCTCCGGAGCCAGGCCAATGCGCTGCCACGCCTCCAGCTTCACCAGCGGCGAGCCCTCCGAGGACAGGAGCTCCCCCAGCCCCATCACCGGCGTCTTGAAGCGCACGTAGTTGTGGATGTCCGCGTAGAAGTCCGCGCGAGGGTACGTCTCCGCGTCGATGTTCAGACTCGACGGCAGGAAGAGGTAGGCCTCCACCAGGTAGCGCGTTTCGTCCGCGCTCGTGGGCTGGTACTCGAGCTTGATCTCGAACTGCTTGCGGTCGTGGACGTCGAATCGGCTGTGGAGCGCTTCAGGTGCCTGGGACACGGACGCCAGTCTATGTCACAGGCCTGTCACACGGGAGTCACCCTCACTTCGGGGCAGTAGAGCGTCCGGGGTGGCACACCGGACGCCCTTCTGCTGGAGCCTCAACCGTTGGTGCCCGTACGAGAAGAAGACGCGCCCGGCACGGCGCCCGGGACGACGTCGCCCACCGGAAGGGGCGCCGCCTTGGGCTGGGGCTTCGCGTTCCACACCCGCGTCGCCAGCACCAGGCCCACGACCGCCAGCGGCAGCATGGCCAGGGGCCAGGGCTTCCAGTTGGCGGGGTCCTTCATGGCGTCGCCAGTGGGCAGGATGGCCCCGTAGACGAGCGCGTGGATGGCCGTGCCCGCGTACACCGCGCCGTCGATGATGCCCACGACGATGCCCGCGTTCTTCTTGCCGCCGAAGTCCATGGTGGCCGTGCCGGACAGCATGCCGTGCACGCCGATGACGCACAGGGACATGAACACCACGGACCAGCCGGCGCCCGGCGTCCCCAGGAGGAACACCGCGCCGACAGCGCCCAGGAGCAGGCCCCCGTAGAGCACCGCGGACACGGGGCCCCGGCGCGAGTCGAAGATGCGGTCGCTGATGACGCCCGCGAACATGCCGCCCAGGATGCCGGCGACGCACGACAGCATGCCCCAGTTGGAGGCCACGAAGCCGCCGGACTCCCCAATGGCCTTGGCGTACTTGGGGAACCACTGCATCACCGCGTTGCGCAGGAAGCCGCTGCAGAACTCCACGCCCAGGATGATGAGGATGACGCGGTTGCGCAGCAGCTTGCCGAACATCTGCGGCACGGTGAGCGCCGGGCCCGTCTCCCCGCTGGACGCGTCCGCCGTGTCGAAGTCCGGGTGGCCCGTCTGCGACGGCGTGTCGCGGATGACGAAGAAGTCCACCACCAGGAAGCCCAGGAGCAGCGCCGCGGGCACGAAGAACACCCACCACACCGGCGCCGCGTCCGCGATGAAGCGGCACCAGTCGAACGCGAAGTACAGGCCCAGCGAGATGAGGATGCCGAACACGCCGCCCAGCTGGCCGCGCTCGCGCACGTGGAACCACGACGCGTTCACCTTGACGATGGAGACCGCGCCGAAGCTCTGGAAGTACATGTTCACGCTGTAGAGGAACGCGAGCCACGCCACCACGCCGCCCGGAGGGGCCCAGCCGTTCTTCAGCACCGCGTACACCAGACCGCCCATGGCGATGTTCGCCACCGCGCTGCCACCCGCGGACAGCAGGATGGTGAAGCGGCCGCCCAGCTTGTCCGTCAGCGGGCCATTGAGGAGGAAGGCCGCGCCGTAGGTCAGCGTCCCCCAGAAGAAGATGGTGGCGAAGTCCGCGTTGGACGTCTGCGCGCCCATGGCGCTGGTGGCCACGTTGACGTTGTAGCGCCCCATGTAGAGGAACGCGTACGTCAGGCCCAGCGGGAACCAGTTGAAGAAGCGGCGGCGGCGGAACGCATCGGTGTGCCCCAGCTCCACCTTCGGCAGCCGTGAGAGCACCAGGCCAATGGCCCCGAGCAGGATGACGATGGGGAGCAGCTGGGCCAGCCACGGGGGCAGCGACGACATGCGACGAACCTCGCCTGCAGGAGGAAACGGAACGGGGCAGCACCCTACCCCGTCCGTCCTCACCCCGGAAACAGCAAGCGGCGTCAGGAAAGCCGGGCGAGCAGCCGCGTGAGGGACACCTCCGTCTTCGCGTCCGCGATGTCACCCCGGCGGCACGCGTCCAGCACCGCGCTCAACGGCCGCCACTGCAGGTGGATGCCCTCCTCTAGAGGCGAGCCGTCTCCCTCCACCTCACCCTGCGCCACGCCGGTGACGTCCACCGCGGCCGGGAAGACCTTCTCCGACAGGATGCCCGGCGCGAGGAAGAACGCGCCGCCCAACAGCTGGATGTCCTCCGGCCGCACCGTGTAGCCCGCCTCCTCCTTCACTTCTTCCGCCGCGCGGCGGCGAAGCCCCTCCTCACCTTTGTCAGCGGGCTCCAGCAGCCCCGCGACGATTTCCTCCACGCGCAGATGGCTCACCGTGTCAGGCACGGTCATGGACGCGGTCTGCTCGCGGCGGAAGTACGCCGCGGGGCGCAGGTTCATCCGCGTCAGGACTTCCACGTTTCCATCCGACGCACGGCGGTAGATGAGCACCGACACCGCGTCCAACCGGGGCCGGTCCACCACATCCACCCGGTACACCGGAGACGACGAGCCATCCGCGCGCCGGTTGCGGCAGCGCAGCCGACGCACTCGGAGGAAACCTTCGTCACAACGCGCCGTGGCGGAGAAATCCTCGATGATCTCGATGTCAGTTACATTGGAACTGCTGGGACGCATGTCTGCCTGCTCTCCTGGTGTCCTGGTAGGTGGAGGTGCCACGGTGGCGTTGCTTGCCCGTGCACCCTTGATCCCGTAGGTTGCGCCGTCCTCAAGTCGTCACTCTCTACGAATCACGGATCCGCCACGAATGTGTCGCGCACTGCTCGGCCTCTTCTGCGCCTGCGCCCTGGCCCTCGCCTCGTGCATGCCTGTGCTGGAAGGCCAGGATTACCACCTTGAAGGTCAGGAGGTGCGGCTTACCCTCCTCCATACCTCTGACATCCACTCGCGGCTCGTCCCGTACGACTTCACGCCGCTGAAGACGGACCAGGACCTGGAGCTCATCCCGGAGGCCGGTCCCTTTGGCGGTGCCACGCGCATCGGGTCCATCCTCAAGCGCGAGCGCGCGAAGGGCGACCGCGTCCTGCACCTGGACTCTGGAGACTGCTTCCAGGGCGCGCCCATCTTCAACGTGAACACGGGCGAGGCGGAGTTCCGCTTCCTCTCCGAGACCCGTCTGGACGCCGCCGTGGTGGGCAACCACGAGTTCGACGCGGGCGCCCTCAACTTCGTCCAGAAGGCGCGCAACTTCGCCAACTTCCCGCTGCTGGCCGCCAACTACTACTGGGACGACCCGAAGACGACCGGCACCAACGGCGCCTCCATGGTGACCGCCCCCTACAGCATCCGGACGGTGAAGGGCCTGCGGGTGGGCGTCATCGGCATGGCGAACATCTCCTCGCTCAACTCCATCGTGGAGGGCGGCAACAGCCTCCAGGTGACGCCGCTGGAGCAGAACGAAGCCGCGCGCGCCTACGTGGAGCTGCTGCGCCCGGTGACGGACCTGATTGTCATCGTCAGCCACCTGGGCCTCACCGAGGACCAGGATCTCATCCAGGGCTACGAGGGCTATTATGAGTACGGCCGCGCCAAGCCCTTCATCAACCGCGCGCACGACGCGTGGAAGGTGCTGGAGTGGTTCGGGCCGGAAGGCAACGACAAGTCGGTGGTGCGCGTGCACATCGCGGGCGTCACCGGCATGGACGTCATCCTGGGCGGCCACCTGCACGTGGTGCTCAACCCGCCGCAGCTGGTGACGGACCCCGCCGGCCGCAAGGTCGTGCTGTCGCACTCGGGCGCGTTCGCCAAGTACGTGGGCCGCCTGGAGCTGGTCGTGAAGATGCCCAACCAGCTGGGCGAGGGCGAGGGCGCCGAGGTCGTCAGCCAGGACTACCACGCGTTCCCGGTGGACGCGCTCTGGTGCAACGAGGCGATGCGCAAGTACCGCTTCGACGACAACATCTTCTGGGACCCGGGCGAGTTCATCAACGCGCCGGGCGTGCGCGAGGCCATCGCCGAGTGCGGCCGTCAGGAGGACGCGCAGGTGACGGACCTGCTCATCCCGTACCTGCTGGGCATGGACGTGAAGCTGCAGCTCACCTCCATCTTCTCCTACGCCCCCCTGGACGTGCAGCGGCGCAACAACTCCAACGGCGGTGACTCGCCGCTGGGCAACATCGCCGCGGACTCCATGCGCAAGCGCAACCGCGTGGAGGCGGAGATGGCGCTCACCAACTCCCTGGGCATCCGCGACAACCTCTACGCGGGCGTGGTGACGCAGGAGGCGATGTTCAACGTGTTCCCCTTCGAGAACACCATCAACATCATGTACCTGTCCGGCGCGGAGATGCAGGAGATGTTCGACTTCGTCACCGAGCGCTCCGCGGAGCGTGGGTGCGTGAGCCAGGCGCAGGTCTCCGGCGCCCGCTTCACCATGGACTGCGCCCAGGTGCAGCTCAACGACCTGCGCGTCGCGTGCACCCCGGCCACGGTGGCCACCGCCTGCCCCCAGGAGAACCGCGAGGGCCACGCGCCCTGGCAGTGCCTGGAGGACACCGCGGGTTCGCGCTGCTGGGCGCACCCGGGCATCAACATCGAGATCAACGGCAGGCCGCTGGACACCAACGGCACGTACAAGGTCGCGGTGAACGACTACATCGCCAAGGGCGGCTCCGGCTTCACGGTGCTCAAGCGCAACACCACGCGCATCGAGACGGGCATCAGCCTGCGCGACTCGCTCATCGGCTACATGCAGGGCTTCTGCAACTGCGACGACCTGCTCAACGGGCGGGAGACGTCCAGCAACGGCACGCGCTGCGGCTCGCTGGTCGGCGGCAAGTGGACGGTGGATGAGAAGACGCTGAACTCCTGCAAGGTGTCCAAGGCCTTCGAGGAAGGGCTCGACAAGACCGTGGGCAGCTGCTCGTGCCGGGACCTGCTCAAGGTGACCGACAACGCGCAGGAGCAGCCGGCGGCCATGGCCCGGTGCGGCCTGGCGGACACGACGAAGCAGGCGGCCCTGGAGCAGTGCGCGCTGCCGCAAGGCCCCTACACCGGCCGCTGCACCTGCCGGGACCTGCTGACGGGGAACAACCCCACCTGCGGCAACGTGACGAGCCAGCTGCGTTCATTCTGTGAGAAGCCCACAGCCATGCCCATCGCGAGCGCCATCGAGGATGGCCGCATCGGGCGGAGGGTGAAGTAATGAAGCGACTCTTCCTGCTGTCCACGCTGGCCCTGGCGGCCGGCTGCTACACGAAGGAGTCCGAGGAGCCCACCGGACTCACGTCCTTCCGCGTGGAGGTGACGAGCATCACCACCGGGGGCTCCGCCGCGACGCTGCTGCCGGTGGTGAACGCCTGCGCCGGGAAGTATGGCAACGACCAGGCCGCGGTGCCTCCTGAGGTGCGTGGCACGACGGACTGCCCCTACACCCTGCCCCGGTCGAACGTGGATATCGGTCTGTCCATCACCGCGCTGGACGGCACCGGCGGGGAGATGACGACCTTCAACGGGCCGGTGTCCTTCCGGGTCATCCCGGGCGACCTCACCGGTGAGTATGGCCAGCGCTGGACGCAGCTCACCAACGGCAAGGGCACCGGCACCGTGCGCGTGGCCCACCTGTACGGTGAGACGCACGTCTGGGTGCAGGACCAGGACCTGGAGCTGGTCTACGCGGACGGCGGCGTCGTGGGCGACCTGTCCCAGCTGCCCCAGGAGCCGGCCACGCGCACCCTCGCGACCGGCCTGTCCCAGGGCATCCGGTTCGAGGAGCCCTCCCTCGCCACCATCAACCTGCCCGAGAACGGCTCGGAGACGAGCGTCTTCATCAAGCAGTTCATGCGCGTGGGCCGCAATCCGGAGTCCGGCGAGCCGCTGACGCAGAACTGCGACCCGTCCGACCCCAACAACGGCAAGCAGATGATGCTGCTGGTGACGGGCACGGACTCCAGCGGATTCTACGTCACGGACATGACGGCCTGCCGCGTGCTGGAGAAGAGCGTCACGGGCGCGAACGTCCAGACCGCGGAGCCGGATGGCTTCAACCCGGGCCGCTTCAACAGCATCTACATCTACAACTACTCCTTCCCGGAAGGGCTGGACTCCGGCGACCTGCTCTGGACGCTGTCCGGCACGGTGGCGGAGTTCACCAACACCACGCAGATGAGCTTCCCCGCCTGGACGCTGCGGGAGAACGTGCGCCTGCTGCCGCAGGACCAGTGGAACAAGTACCTGGACCAGGTGCCGCCCGTGGAGATCAACGGCCGGCTGTGCGGCTACAGCGGCTCGCCGTACCTGGACGACATCCTGTGCGGCTACAGCTACAAGAACTACAAGATGGAGAGCCTGGAGTCTTCGCTGGTGAAGCTGCGCCGGGTGAAGTTCCCCAAGGTGTTCCGCAACTGCGACGCCAACGGCAACAACGACATGCCCATGTTCTGCCCGGTGGGCAGCACCTCGTCGCGCACCTGGCAGAACTGCTTCGAGGAGCCGCCGGATGATCCGGACCTCCCGGAGCGCCAGTGCGTCATCGACTGCGCGTTGGGCATTGGCGAGTACGCCGGCACCATCTGCGCGGAGAAGACGACGTACACGAGCTTCGGTCAGTTCGTGGTGGAGATGAACGCCACCGGTCCCGCGTCCATGGGCATGGACGAGTCCGTCCCCAACCGCATCATGAACGTCAACGTGGGCACCACGCCCGTGCGGCCGGACAAGGCGCTGCCCCTGGGCTACCGGATGAACATCATCTGCACCCAGCCGGTGCACGCGCGCTTCGGCGCGGTGAGCGTGACGGCGGACCAGACGGACACGCTCATCGCGGCCAACACCCGCTTCGAGTACACGCTGAAGGGCTCCGAGGTGACGGTCGCGCTGGTGCGCGACGCCGCCGCCACGGCCAACGCCGCGTGCAAGGTCGCTCCGGACACGCGCTCGCGCATCAGCCTGCAGATCAAGGACGCGGTGCCGGACCTCAACCCGGACTGCAACGAGAACGATGCCGACGCGGCGAAGGCGCTCCAGTGCAAGCAACTGCGCGCGGCCACCTTCGACGTCGTGGGTCACCTGAAGCACGTGGGCCCGGCGCGTCCGCGCTGGAACGTCCTGCCGAGAGACCAGGACGACCTGTGCTGCTACCCCGGGCCCGGGATGGAGTGCCCGAAGCCCATCAAGCCGTGCCCGTAGTCGCCATTCACCTTTGATTTGAGCAGTCGCATTGCGCGCCCCGGCGGTAAGCCGGGGCGCTGGGAGGAGCGGTCTCCCCCGGACCGCTTCCTGGAGGGAATTTGAAAACGTTGCAGACGCTGGCCCTGGCGGGCCTGACAACCCTTTCCGCGCCCGCTTGGGCCGGGGACTTCGTGGACACCCGTTTGTCGTTCGTCTTCGCGGACGACAACGTGCTGGCGGGCGCGGGAGAGACCACTCCCAACAGCCCGAACGCGCGCTTTGGCGCGGGCAACCAGAACACGCAGTTCTACGACAACTTCAACACCCGGTTCTCCGGCTTCGAGTCGCTGTCGAACGTCGTGCTCTACAAGCGCATGCCGGCGTTCTTCGAGGGCCTCACGACGGAGGCGGCCCTCACGCTGCTGGTGCTGGAGCGCCCGTCTGGTGGTGTCGACATCCTCGACAACTCCAGCTACGTGCGCCTGAACTACCAGCCGCCGGGCTGGGGTGAGAAGGAAGGCATCTCGCTCACCGGCTTCCCGGTGTCCGCGGACCGCTTCCGTCTGGGCTACGCGTACCGCATCTCCTGGGGCGGCAGCTCCATCTTCACCAACCGCGCGTCCGCGGCGGGTGTGCCAGGCGCCAAGTTCCAGGTGACGCGCGACCGCTGGTACGCGTACGTGGGCGGCAAGACGGCGCTGGTGCTCAACGACCTCATCCTGGAGCAGGAGACGCTCTACGGCGTGATGGCCGGCGCGGGCTGGGACGTCCTGGAGACGCTGCGCGTGGAGGCCGGCGGCGGCTACTTCCAGAAGGGCATCGTCCCGGGTCTGGCGAACCAGTCCATCGAGGCGGGCGTCAACTCGGCCGGCGTGTCCGGGCAGATCGTCTACCACGTGGGCGTGCCGGTGGGCACGAGCGTGGACTTCCGGCTCTACAAGAACGACCCGGAAATCTACCAGCGCTTCTTCGCGCCGGAGACGTACCCGGGTGGCCTGTCCTACTCCCTCTCGCTGGAGGGCAGCTACCTCACGCAGACCCTGCAGGACCCGGACAAGTTCGGCGCCACCAAGCCCCAGGGGGCCGTGGCGCTCGCCTTCCAGGGCCGCGCGAAGCTGAACCGGTTCCGCTTCAACGCGCTGGCGCTGGTGCGCAGCCTGTCCTTCATCCAGTTCGACGTGCCGGGCTTCCCCCCGTTCCAGGACTTCCCCACGGGCACGGTCCTGAAGCCTGAAGTCTTCGGCGCGCTGGGCGTGGACTACAACATCGAGAAGCTGCACCTGACGCCGGGCTTCATCATCGGCGCGCAGCAGCCGGCGTCCTTCCGCAGCCCGGTTCCGCTCGTGGGCGGCAGCAACCCGCCCCCCAGCCTCACCGGGACGCGCACGGTCGTGGTGCGTGACGCCAACCAGCTGAGCATCCTGCCCAGCACCTGCGGTGGCACCAGCGCCTGCGATGCGGAGCTCATCTGGTCCGCGAAGGCCACCTTCCGGTGGGACCTGTCGGAGACGGTCGCGGCCGTGGGTGAGGTCTACTACACGTACGACACCAACCGGACCACGTTCGAGGACGACGTGACGGGCATCGCGCAGCCGAACTTCGAGAAGCCGCACGCGCTGGGCTTCAACACGCTGCTGCAGGCGCGCTTCTAGGCCGCCCTGCCCTCTTCGGGCAGCTTCGTGGGGCCCGCCGTGCATCACGGCGGGCCCTTCGTGTTTCTAGAAGGCGGACGTCATCCGCACCACCTCGTCGAAGGCGGTGAGGCCCTGCGCCAGCTTGCGCACGGCGGCCTCGCGCAGCGTGCGCATGCCACCGCGGCGCGCCGCCTGTACCAGGTGCTCGTAGGGCGCCTCGCGGGCGATGAGCTCACGCACCTCCCGGTTCGTGGAGACGATTTCGAAGACGCCGGTGCGGCCGGAGAAGCCTGTGCCGCGGCAGCGCACGCACCCCGCGCCCTTGGACAGCTTCACGCCGCCGGGCAACAGCGGCAGCGGCGCATCGAGTGCCAGCAGTTCGTCCGGCGTGAGCACCGCGTCCTCCGCGCAGTGCACGCAGACGCGGCGCAGCAGGCGCTGGGCCATGACCCCCAGCAGGCTCTGAGCGAGGAGGAAGGCCGGCACGCCCAGGTCCTTCATGCGCGCCACCGCGCCCAGCGCGTCGTTGGTGTGCAGCGTGGAGAGCACCAGGTGGCCGGTGAGCGCGGCTTGAATCGCGTTCTCCGCCGTCTCCGCGTCGCGGATTTCGCCCACCATGATGACGTCCGGGTCCTGGCGCAGGATGTGGCGCAGCGCCCCCGCGAAATCCAGGCCCACCTTGGGCTGCACCTGCACCTGGTTGAAGGTGTCCCACACCATTTCGATAGGGTCTTCAATCGTGGTGACGTTGACGTCCGGCCCCGCCACCGCCTTGAGCGCGGAGTAGAGCGTCGTCGTCTTGCCGCTGCCCGTGGGGCCCGTCACCAGGATGAGGCCGTGGGGTTGATCAATCCACGACTCGAAGTGGCCCTTCTCGTCCGGGTCGAAACCCAGCTGGGCGATGTCCTGCACCAGCGTCTCCGGGTCGAAGATACGGATGACCACCTTCTCGCCGAACGCGGTGGGCAGCGTGGAGACGCGGAGCTCCACCTCGCGGCCGTCGCGCTCCGTCTTGATGCGGCCGTCCTGGGGGCGGCGCTTCTCTGAGATGTCGATGCGCGACAGCATCTTCACGCGCGACACGATGGGCGGGTGCACCTGCGCGGGCAGCGTGTAGACGGGGTGCAGCACACCGTCGATGCGCAGGCGCACCACGGCGGTGGCCCGCTTCGGTTCGATGTGGATGTCCGACGCGCGATTGTCGAACGCGTAGCGCAGCAGGTAGTCCACCGCCTGCACCACCGGCCGGTCGGACGCCTCCAGCTCCTGCGTGCCGCTGAGCGACACCAGCTGCTCGAAGTTGGCGATCTGCGCGTTCGCGCCACTGAAGTCGTCCGCGGCCTGGGCCAGCGTCTTCTTGAAGCCGTAGATGTCCGCGATGGAGCGCAGGATGTCCGTCTTCGCGGACAGCACGGGCTCCACCGGCTCGCCGGTGAGCCGGTGGAAGGACTCGAAGAGCTCGCGGTCGAAGGGGTTGGCCACCGCCACGCGCAGCCGCCCCTGTTCGGTGCGCTCCAGGGGCAGCAGCACGTGCTTCTGCGCGTAGGGCCGGGACACCGTGCGGGTGGCCAGCGCCATGTCCATCTTCAGCGGATCCAACTTCCGGTAGGCCAGCCCCGCGGCGCGCGCGGCGGCCTCCGTGACGCGGTCCTCGTCCAGCACGCCCCGCCCCCCCGGCGCCGGAATCTGGAAGGCCGCGACCAGCTCCACGGGCGACACGTCATAGCGGGCCGCGTCCTTGCCCGTTCCGCCCTGCGCCTTGATGACGCGGGCGCGCGCGGCGGGCTCTCGCGCCAGGACCTCCTGCGCCTGCTGCGGTGTCAGCAGGCGCTGGGCGACCAGGGCCTCCAGCAGGAAGCCGAGGGTGAAATCCGTGGCGCCGCGCGAGGGGCCGCTGCTTCCGGGGGGAGCCGCCTGGGTCACACGTTCCTCCTTCTGCGGGTGGCCAGGAGCAACACCCCGAGCCCCACGAGGAATGCCGCGGAGGAGGGGCCACTCTGGCAGCCGCAACCGCCGGGGTCGTTGTTCGTGCCGCCCGTGCCGCCGTCCACCGGCGGGGGCGGCGGCGTGCCACCGTCACTGCACAGGGTGCAGGTGCCGCCGTCCGTCTTCACGTACGGGTCGTAGCACTGGCCGCCATTGCCGCAGTACAGGCCGTTGGGGCAGTCCTGGTTGGTGCGGCAGGGGGCGATGCAGGCGGTCCCCTCCTGGAAGGGCACGCACTGGAGCGGCGAGGAGCAGGTGCCCGTGCCGCAGTCGCGGAAGCAGAAGCGGTCCTCGCCGGTGCCCGCCGAGCGGCAGGTGCTGCCGGGGCCGCACGTGCAGGCGGCCACCGAGCACGGCTCCGCGCACACGCCCTGCGGGTTGCCGTTGAGCTTCAGGCACTGCTGGTTGAAGCCGCACTCCGAATCCTGGAGGCACGGGTCGCCGACGCTGCGCGTGCCCGTCAGCTGCTGCACGCAGGCGTGGTCGCACGAGCGGCAGGCGTAGTTGGAGCCGCAGTCGTTGTTGGTGGAGCAGTCGGCGACGCACACGTCGCCCCCGCCGTTGGGCAGCGTGTTGCAGGTATAGCCGTCACGACAGTCACCCTTGCCCGGGCGGCAGTTCTTCAGACAGCGCTTGCCCACGGAGCCCACGGATGCGCACGTGGAGCCGGTGGGGCAGTCCGCGTTGGCGACGCAGGACTCCGTGCAGTAGCCGTCCTTCCAGGCCGGGAAGGCGGGGGTCTTGTCCGCGTCCGTGAGGCAGCGCGAATCCGCCGCGCCGCACGAGGAGGCGCTGGCGCAGGGGTTGCCCACCTTGGTGCCCGTGCCAATCGCCTCCGGCAGACAGGCGAACTGCGAGCCGGCGATGAGCGTGGACGCGCGGCACTGGTAGGGGTCCGGGCAGGCTCCGGGCGCACCGGACGGGCACGCCTTGGAGCAGATCTTCATCGAGTTGCCGCTGGTGGTGGACTGGGTCGTGACACAGGTGAGCCCCGCGGAGCACGCGGTGGTGTCACAGGGCGAGCCCACCGCTCCCGTCTGGGGGTAGCGCTGACAGAACGCGCCCCGGTCATAGGACGACAGGGTGCGCCGCTGCACGCCCGTCTCCTGCGCGAAGTACATCACCGAGTCCGGGTATTCATACGTGCTGCCCAGGCCCAGGCAGTGGCCCACCTCGCGCATCACCGCCGTCTGGATGTCCATGAAGCCCACGGGCGTGGGGGTGAACGTGGTGAACTTGTAGCGCACGGCGTTGAGGAAGATGTCGCACTGGTAGACGTTGCCGCCGTGGCTCAGCGGCACCGCGACGGACACGCTCGTCTCGTTGAGCACGTCCTTGTACTGGGTGCTGAGCGGGTCGGTGACCCAGATGGCGGCGACGCTGAAGCCGTCCAGCCGGTCGTTCACGTCCGGGATGGGGACGATGGTGGAGCGGCCCTTGTACGTGAAGGCGGGCCACGCGCAGTCCACGTCCTGCCAGGCCTGGAAGGACTTCTTCACCGCGTCTTCCACCAGCGAGATGTCATTGCCCGCCGGCTGGTTGTTGCGCGCATCCACGTAGTACGGGAACGGGTCCTGGCTGTTGTTGAGCACCCAGTGATCCAGGAACTGGTAGCCCCCCTGGGCCTGCGCCGTCGTGGCCAGCGCCAGCAGTCCAAGGAGGAAGACACTCCGCTGCGTCCCACGCATCATCACCCGCACCTCGTCACGTCACGTCCGCACGGGGCGCTCCGACTGGGCGCCCGGACGTCACCGGGCGCGCAGTCTACCCGTGAACGGCGCGAACGGTGGCATCCACCAGCGCTTCGGGCGTGGGACGCTCGGCCACGGCGGCCACGGGGATTCCCAGCTGCGTCAGCGCGGTCGCCGTGGTGGGGCCAATGGCCACCACCTTCGCGGAGGCCAGCGGCTCACGGCCCACCCCCTCCACGAAGGCCTCCGCGGTGCGCGGCGAAGCAAAGAGCACCACCTGGGGCGGGAACGCGGCCAGCTGGGCGAGCGCCTCCGGGTCGACGGCGGCCGGCGCGCTGCGATAGGCCGTCACGCGCGTGACACGCACGCCCAGGTCGCGCAGGCCGTCCTCCAGCTCCCGCCGCCCCTCCTCCGCCGCGGGCAGGAGCACGTCGTCCTCCGGCCCCAGCACGTCGCGCAGGGCGGTGAAGAGCGCCGCGCCGGTGCCCTCGTGGGGTTCGGCCTCCACCTTCAGGCCAAAGCCCTCCACGGCCCTCGCGGTGCGCGGCCCCACGGCGGCCAGCTTCACGCGGGACAGCCGGTCCAACGTGCCGGCGAGCCGCAGGGCCTCCAGGAAGGACTCCACGGCGAAGGGGCTGGCGAACACCACCCAGTGGTAGCGCTGCACGTGCTCCGCGGCGGACGCGAGCGGGCGCGGGTCCTCCGGCGGATGCAGCTCCAACAGCGGCAGGCTGAGGACCTCCGCGCCCTCGTCCTCCAGGAGGAAGCACAGCTCCTCTGCCCGCTCACGGGGGCGCGTCACCAAGATTCGGATGCCATCCAGTCGCCGGTCCACGGGCTGGCACTCTAGGCGCGGGACGCGCCTTCGCGGCGGCCGAAATCGCGCAGGATGTCTCCCGCCCCGCGCGAAAGGAGCTCGTCCGCGAGCGATTCGCCCAGCCGCTCCGCTTCCGGTACGGGCCCCTTCACCTCGCCCCGCACCACCAGCGAACCGTCCGGCCGGCCCACCAGTCCGCGCAGGTACACCTGGCCGTCCTCCACCGTCGCGTGGCCGGCCAGCGGCACGGTGCAGCCGCCCTCCAGCTTCGCCAGGAAGGCGCGCTCGGCCCGCACGGCGTTGCGCGTGAGGGCGTCCTCCAGGGGAGCGAGCAGCGCGCGCACGTCCGCGTCCGCCTCGCGGCACTGGATGGCCAGCACGCCCTGCCCCACCGCCGGCAGGCTCTCCGCCACCGGCACCACCTGGGTGATGTGGTGGTCCAATCCCAGGCGCTTGAGCCCCGCCGCCGCCAGCATCGCGCCCGCGAGCTGCAAATCGCGCGTCTTCTGCAGGCGCGTCTGCACGTTGCCGCGCAGGGAGACGATCTCCAGGTCCGGCCGGCGCGCGCGCAGGATGCAGCTGCGCCGCAGCGACGACGTGCCCACCTTCGCGCCCGCGGGCAGCATCGCCAGCGTGTGCCCGTCCGGGCTGCAGAATGCGTCGCGCGGGTCCTCGCGCGCCGGCACCGCCGCCAGGATGAGCCCTTCCGGGAACACCGACGTCATGTCCTTGAGGCTGTGCACCGCCACGTCCGCGCGGCCGTCGAGCAGGGCCTGCTCAATCTCCTTCACGAACAGGCCCTTGCCGCCCACCGCGGACAGCGGCGCGGACAGGAAGCGGTCGCCCTCGGTGGTCATCTTCACCAGGGTGACCTCCAGGCCGGGGTTGCGCCCGGTGAGGAGCGAGGCCACGTGATTCGCCTGCCACAGCGCCAGCGGGCTCTCCCGCGTCGCGATGCGCACCGTCTTCATCGCCGGCTCCCGGTGGCCACCACGGTGTTGCGCGCCTCCTGCGGAGGTGCGGCGGATTCTGCGGAGTCTTCCGGAGCGATGGCGGCGGCCTCTGCCTCCGTGAGGCCGAACAGCTCCGCGGCGGCGCCCGCCAGCCGGTTGCCCTCACCCTGCGGCCCCACGGCGCGCAGGCGCGCGGTAGGCTCATGCAACAACTTGTTCACGATGGCTCGCCCCATGGCCTCGATGCTCTTCTTCTGCTTGTCGGTGAGCCCGTCGCCCAGGCCCAGCAGCGTGCGCTCCACCTCCGCGCGGGCAATGGCTTCCGCGCGCTGACGCAGGCGCGCCAGCACGGGCATGCCGTCGCGCAGCGCGCGCTCCCGGGCGAAGCGCGCCACCTCCTGCGCCACCAGCCCGCCCGCCTTGTGCGCCTCTTCCGCGCGCGCGGCGGTGTTGTCCGCGACGAACTTCTGGATGTCGTCCACGTCGTACGCGTGCACCCAGTCCAACGTCCCCACCGCCGGGTCGATGTCTCGCGGCACCGCCAGGTCCACCATGAACAGCGGCCGTCCCTTGCGCGCCTTGCCCAGCGCGCCGACATTTTCGCGCGTGAAGATGGGCACCGGCGACGCGGTGCTCGTCACCACCACGTCCGCGGCGCCGAGCAGTGTGAAGAGCTCCTCGTAGGGCTTCGCCACACCGCCCACCTCCGCCACCAACGCCTCCGCTCGTGCGAGCGTGCGGTTGGTCACGATGAGCTTCCCGGCGCCCGCGTTCTTCAGGTGCCGCGCCGCCAGCTCACCCATCTCCCCCGCGCCCACCACCAGGACGGTCTTGTCCTTGAGCCCGTCGAACACCTTGCTCGCAAGCTGCACGGCCGCGGACGCCATGGACGTCGCCGCGCGCCCCACCGCCGTCTCCGTGCGCACGCGCTTGGCGCAACCGAACGCCGCCGCGCACGCACGCGTCAACTCACCGCGCACCGCGCCCGCGCCCTGGCCGCGCTCGAAGGCGTCCTTCACCTGCCCCAGAATCTGCGCCTCGCCCAGCACCATGGAGTCCAGGCTGGACGCCACGCGGAACAGGTGCACGAGCGCCGCCTCGCCCTGGTGCTCGTACAGGTGCTCCAGCGCCTCCGCGCCGCCCAGCGAGTGCAGCGTCTCCCGCGCGCGCTCCCGCGCCAGCTCCGCGCTGGGGGCCGCCAGGTACACCTCCACGCGGTTGCACGTGGACACCCAGAGCGCCTCCACGGGCGATTGCGCCAGCCGCTGCAACACTTCCGTCTGCCGGGCTTCAGGCAATGCCAGCCGCTCGCGGACGCCCAGGGGCGCGGTGCGGTGTGACACGCCGATACAGATGAATTCCATGGCTACGGCATCCCCGGGCCAGCGGCGGACAGGTCGTAGGACGACAGGAAGGAGACCAGCACCAGGCAGAAGCCGGCCATGGTGAGCAGCGCCACCCGCCGGCCACGCCAGCCGGCGAAGATGCGCGCGTTGACGAGCGCGGCGAACACGCCCCAGGCGACGAACGTCGCCACGTGCTTGGCTTCGAGCGCCCAGGCGAGCCCCCGCAGCGTGGTGGTGAATAGGGCGCCGGTCGCCAGCGTGAGCGACAGCGCGATGAACCCCCACACCACGAGCCGCCGGTTGAGCGTGTCCAGGAACTCCAGGGACGGCAGCCGGGAGAAGAGCAGCCCGAAGTGCTTGGCCTTCACCTCCCGCTCCATCAGCAGGTACATGACGCCCACCCCCGCCGCCACGCCAAAGGCCGTCATGCCCAGGAGCGCGATGGTGACATGCACCGGCAACAGCGGCTGGCGCACCGCGTCCGGCAGCGGCGTGGACCCGCCGTGCAGCAGCATCCCGATGAGCAGCACCGCCACCGCCAGCGGCGTGAGGAACGCGCCAATGACGGGCTTGCGGTAGCGCACATCCAGCGCAAGGAAGAGCGCCAGCAGCAGGAAGGCGAAGGTGGACATGCCCTGCGCGGGGCCCACCAACCGGCCCCCCTGCGCGCTCAGAAGATCAATGAGCGCAACGCAATGCATCAGCAGCCCGGTCCCCACCAGCACCCGGCCAGTGACGGCGAGCACCTGGGACTGGCGGACCAGGAAGGCGAGGTAGACGAGCGCAGCCAGGCCGTAGGCGTGGCAGGCGAGCGAGACGAGCGTATGGCTCATGGCGGCAGGCTCATAACCCCGGCCGAGGAGGCATTCAGTCCTGCCTCAGCCCGTTTTACATTTTATTGAGAATGAAGGCCGCCAGCAGGTCGGTCTCCGAATTGGGCTTGCGCTCGGCGGCGGGCGCACCCACCTCCGCGACATAACCCGGAACGACTTCGTAAGCGGAGTCCCCGACCAGGATGGAGTCGGCCATCTGTTCGGCGCCCAGCCGGCCGAGCTGCTCCTCGGTCTTCACCCGGGATACCAGTTGGTGCGTGTCCTCCCCGGACACCAGCTGCACCACGTGAACGGCGGGTGTGAGCGGCCAGGTGCTCCCACCTTCGGCGGCGACCACCAGTCGGCCCTCGCGCAGGTCTGCTTTGTCCTCCAGCGCCCACTCCTCGAGCTGGGCCTGGGACAGGAAGAGCTTCGTCACGCCCCCCAGACTACACCACCCTCTTGCCGGGCGGGCCTGGAAATGGGGTGCAACCTCCGGCCAGATGCGGCATCCGTTCCACCGGAAGCGGCCCGGCCTTCCCGCCCCCCCCCCGAGGCACCCGCCGGACGCGAAGCTCAGGACGTATCCTACTCAAGCAGTAGACACGAGGTGACGACATGGCTGGCGACGTGATCAACATCGGTGATTCGGACTTCCAGAAGCAGGTCCTGGATTCGCAACAACCCGTGCTCGTGGACTTCTGGGCCACCTGGTGCGCGCCCTGCCGCGCCATCGCGCCCTCCGTGGAGGCGCTGTCCGCCCAGTACAAGGGACAGGTGACGTTCGCGAAGATGGACATCGACGCGAACCAGGACACGCCCCAGAAGTATGGCATCCGCTCCATCCCCACCCTGTTGCTCTTCAAGGGCGGCAAGGTCGTGGAGCAGATTGTCGGCGCGGTGCCGAAGTCGCGCATCGAGGACGTCGTGAAGAAGAATCTCTGAGCCCGTGTGTTCCCGGTGACGGGCCCGCGCTTCGCGCTCCGTCTCCTTCGTCCCCTCCCACCCATGGCGCCGCTGGCTCTCACCGCCAGACTCCGCGCCCGGTGAGAGGGGACGCTGCGTCTGGCCTCCCAACCAGACACCCCGGCGTGACATGGCTCCCGGTTCGATATGTCTGTAGAAAGACAACTCACCGCGACGGTAAGGGCTTTCACGTACCGGGTGCAGGTTGCCCCCTGACGCAGACATTTCTCTGCCCTTGAGACAAACGCCCGACAGGGACGGCTGGACGATCCTCCCGTCGTGTTTTGTTCAACAGACATTGAAATTGCATTACGAGTCAAACACGACCCCAACATGTCTTGTTGACAGAGTTCGCCACAACAGACAGAAGTCGCGAGTACACGCCTGTCTTGATTGGCGAGTTTCTACAGGAGTTTTCATGGCACGCCTTCGCAAAGAATTGACCTCGCAAGCACCGCTGACCCCTGCCCTGACGTCCTGGGCGGAGGCCCTGGGTGATGCCATCGGCCGCGGCATGCTGCGCGCGCTGAACACGGGAATGCCGGGCATGGGCTCCGTCGCGCCGTCGCCGGGCAATGGCGCGGTGATGGCGGGTCGCCGCCGCGGCCGTCCCCCCAAGACGGTGGCGGGCGGGCCGGTGCCCATGGACCGCCGCTGCACGGTGAGTGGTTGCACCCGCGAGCAGCGCTCCAAGGGTCTGTGTTCCGCGCACTACCAGGCCGAGCGCCGCAGGCAGATCGCCACCGGCAAGCCCGCCTGAACCCCGGACCGGGGGCCTACTCGCCGCGCCAGGGGTCTCCGGGCGTGGTGGCCTTGAGCAGCTCCCAGGCCGCCATCACGTCGATGACCCGCTCCAGCTCATTGGGCAGGGAGCGGGCGCGCTGGGACTTGAGGTAGTCCTCCGTGAAGGCCCTCAGGCGCATGCCCAGGAAGAGCCGGGCGAGCGCCACCTCCGTCTGACCTGAGAAGTCCAGGAAGCGCAGGGCGAACCCGCTGCGGCCCTCATCCTCCGGGCCACGCTCCTCCCGCACAATCTCCGCGCGAGCCTCCACGGGGGCGGCCCCCTCCTCCAGCGCGAAGCGCGCGTGCACCACCGAGCCCATGGGCAGGAAGAAGGTGCTCGCGAGGAAGGCGCCGCTGACGCTCACGTTCACGGACGTGAGCCCGGCGGAGAAGCGCCGTCCACCCGCGTCGTCCTCCATCCAGAGGTCGAAGTGCGTGGCCAGCTGCGCGCGAGGGAAGTGCCGATGCTCCGGCTCCCCCTGGTTCATTTCGATTCGGGGCACCGCGCCGGGCAGGGGCACGTTGCGTGAAGCACCCACCGGCGGAACCAACGGCCGGGGTGCCTGCGTGTCCTCCGGCCCGCGGACCGCCGTGCCGGCCTTCACCGTCGTCACACCCTTCCTCTGCACCACCATCGGAAGCCTCCGCGGCCGTCAGAACATGTGACGGCGCATGCTGATGTTCACCAGCAGCCCGATGCACAACATCACCGACAGCATCGAGGAGCCGCCGTAGCTCATGAGGGGTAGCGTGATACCCGTCACCGGCAACAGTCCAATGACCATGCCGATGTTTTCGAACACCTGCCAGAAAAGTGTGGCCACCACCCCCACCGCGACGAACGCTCCAAAACGGTCTCGTGCACTGAATCCCACGCCCAGTCCGAGAATGAAGATGCCGCCGTAGAGCACGAGCAACAGGAGACAAGAGAAGAAGCCGTGCTCCTCGGCCCACACGGAGAAGATGAAATCCGTGTGCTGTTCCGGCAGGAAGCGCAGACCTGTCTGGGTTCCCTCACGCCAGCCCTTGCCGGTGAGGCCCCCGGAGCCCACGGCAATCTTGGATTGCGCGGCGTGATAGCCGCTGCCGCGCAGGTCCGCTTCCGGGTCCAACCACCCGGAGATGCGCTGGCTCTGGTGTTTCTTGAGGTAGTGGCGCACGACGGTGCTGCGAGGCTCGGGCATCTCCCGGACGTAGTCGTTCCAGATGATGAGGCCGCCCACCAGCACGCCCGCCACGATGGTGGCGGCCAGGTACCAGCGCACCTTGCCGAAGAGGATGACGGTGCCGGAGGACAGGAAGATCATCAGCGCGGTGCCCAGGTCCGGCTGCACCAGCACCAGCGTGAAGGGCACCATCACCACCAGCACCGGCTTCCACAGCCGCACGATGCCGTAGGACGGCTGATTGGGCTGGAAGTCGTCGTGGTAGACCTTGGCCAGCATCAACACGACGCCAATCTTCATGAACTCGGCGGGCTGCAGGCGGAACGGGCCAATGACGAACCAGCTCTCCGCGCCCTTGGCCGTATGCCCCACCAGCCGCAACGCCAGCAGCGCCAGGATGTTGAGCACGTAGATGGGGAAGGCCATCCGCTGAATCCAGCGGTAGTCCACCAGGCACACCATCAGCACCGCGCCCAGGCCCACGCCCAGGTAGAGCGCCTGGCTGGTCCACACCGGCGCCATGGGGGGCCGGGACGCGGACGCCAGGTTCCAGATGCCCAGCGCGCACACGCCCAGCACGCACACGACGAGCCCCCACGGCACGTGGGGCATCATCCGGCGCTCAATCCGCAGTTGCACTGTCGTCTCCGGTTTCCGAGGGCGGCTGGATGGGCTCTCCCGGCAGGTTCACCCGCGGCGGAGGCACCACGGCGCGGGTGAGCGAGGCTTCATCCAGGCTGGGCGCCGGCGGCAACGACGGCGTGTAGGGCTGGTTGGCGCGGGGCGGCGGTGACGTCGCGTCCTGCGCCTTCAATTCGAAGTACTTCTTCATCACGGCCAGCGCCGTGGGCGCCGCGTCCACGCCGCCGTGGCCGCCGTGCTCGTTGAGCACCACCACGGCCAGCTCCGGCTTGTTCGCGGGGGCGAAGCCGGCGAACCACGCGTGGTCGCGCTCGAAGTAGCTCATCTGGTGAGTCTTCAGACGCACGGCGCCGATGCGCGCCACCTGCGCGGTGCCCGTCTTGGCCGCCACCAGGAAATCCGCGGGCAGGCCCGACTTGAGCTTCGCGCGGTACGCGGTGCCGCCGGGCTCCTGCGCCACCGCCTCCAGGCCCTCCACGATGGCCTTCAGGTGCGCGGGGTTGATGTCCGTCTGCGACACCACCTCCGGCTTGAACTCCTCCATCACCTGCCCGTCCAGGTTCTCCAGCCGCTGCACCATCTGCGGCTTGTAGAGCTTCCCGCCGTTGGCCACGGCCGCGTACACCAGCGCCAGCTGCAGGGGCGTCACGTTGTCGTCGCCCTGCCCGATGGCGCTGTTGAGCGCCATGCCCTTGGTGTAGCCGCCCGGCGAGGCTTTGTCGTGGTACGCGCTGGACGGCATGATGCCCGGCACCTCCGCCACCACGCCGATGCCGGTGGGGCGGCCCAGGCCCAGCGACTTGCCCATCTCCGCGATGGGGTCCAGTCCGATGGTGTCCGCCACCTTGTAGAACCACGCGTCGCACGACGCCTTCATGGCGCCCCGGCCGTCCAGGGGCCCGTGGCCGCTGTCCTTGTGGCAGCGCCACACGCGCGCGCCCAGCCGGTAGCCGCCGGAGCAGTGCACCACCGTCTCCGGCCGGAACGCGCCGGACTTGAAGGCCGCCAGCTGCGTCACGACCTTGAACGTGGACCCCGGGCTGTAGTGCTCCGCGGCCACGCGGTTGATCATCGGGTGGAGCGGGTCCCTCGCCAGCGTGGCCATCTGCGACGGCGTCACGCGGCCCGTCAGGAGATTCGGGTCGAAGCCGGGGCGGGACACCAGCGCCTTGATGAAGCCGGTGTTCACGTCGATGGCCACCACCGCGCCCGTCACGCCCGGGAACGAGCGCTCCGCCTCCTCCTGCAGGCGCATGTCGATGGAGAGCACCACGTTGCTGCCGGCCGTGGGAGGAATGACGGCGTTCTCCCCCAGCTTGTCGTTGAGCTCTTCAATCGTCTGGCCGCGCGCGTTCACCACTTCCTTGCGCACGCCGTCATGCCCGCGCAGCTTGGACTCGAAGTAGCGCTCCAGGCCGCGCCGGCCGATGTAGTCCCCCAGCGCGTACTTCGCGCCGTCCCCGTTGAGGCGCTCCAGCTCCTCCTGGGTGATTTCGTTCATGTAGCCCAGCACGTGCGACAGCACCGTGTCCGCGCGGTAGTTGCGGTGCGGCACGGGCACCACCTCCACGCCGTCCAGGATGTCGCGCCGGGCGTTGAGCCGGTCGTACTCGTCGCGCGTCAGGTCCACGCGCACCGGCACCGGCTGGAAGGGCGCGTTGCGGCGGCTCGAGCGGACCAGGTCCTCGATCTTCTTGCGCTGCTCGGGATCCCACTGGAGCAGCTCGCCCAGGCGGGGAATCACCTGCTCGAAGCAGTCCGTGCAGAAGGCCGGCGTGACGAAGGCGTCGAACGACGGACGGCTGTCCACCAGGATGGTGCCACGCGCGTCCTTGATGACGCCGCGGTCGGCGCGCAGGCGCACCTCCTTCACGAAGTTCGCCACGCTCTTGGCGGCGTACTCCTCATGGCGGATGAGCTGGAGCCGGTACAGCTGGATGGCCAGCGCCACCATGCCCAGCGACATGGCCAGGCCCAGCCACAGGAAGCGGCGCTTCAGGTCCCGGCCCGGAGTGGTGTTGCCAATGGTCGGAGGCGTCAACGGAGCAACCCCGCCGGGCGCTCCTGCGCCACTTCAAACCGCTTGAGCAGTGGGAAGAGCAACAGGGCCGCCACGCCCGTGAGCGCCAGCTGCACCGGCATGACGGAGAGCAGCGGCGCCGTGGAGCCGTCCTTCAGCGTGAGCCAGGTGAAGAACGTGGACAAGAGGCCGTGCCCCAGGTCCGCGCCCATGGCGAACAGCGCGAAGGCCACGGGCCCTCGCACGTCCACGAACGACGCCACCAGACGGCCCACCAGGAAGGTGAACACGGCGAGGAACGTGAACAGGCCCGTGGGCTGGCCGCTCATCAGGTCCAGCAGGTAGCCCACCGCGAAGGCGGAGCACGCCCCCTCGGTGAGGCTCGCCCGGAGCGCGAGGAAGGCCACCAGCACCACCGTGACGTCCACGCGGCCCAGCACCAGCCCTGCCTGCTGGACGAACACGGACTCCAGCGTGAGCAGCACCAGCGCCAGGATGATGGTCACCAGGAACTTCATTTCTGCGTGCCCTCCGTGGAGGCCCCGCCGGTGGCGGTCATCTCACTGTACGGACTGCCCACCACCAAGACCTCCTCCAGCCGGCTGGTGTCCACCGCGGGAGTGATGTCCGCGCCCTGGAACATGCCGTGCTCCTTCTTCTCCAGCTGCGTCACCCGCCCCACCACCAGCCCCGGAGGATAGATGCCGTCCGTGCCGGAGGTGATGATGAGGTCGCCGTCCTCCACGTCCTCCGTGCGCAGCATGTTCTCCAGCGTCAGGGGGCCGCTGCCCGCGCCCGCCGCCGTGCCTCGAGCCCGGGAGCGCTGCACCCGCACCGCCACCCGGCTCTGGGGATCCGTCACCAGCGCCACGTCCGCGTAGCCGCCCGTGGACCGGATGACCTGCCCGACAATCCCGTCCGGCGTCACCACCGACATGCCCCGGAACACCCCGTCCTTCTCCCCGCTGCTGATCCGCACCGACAGGAGCTTGGCCACCGGATTGACGCCCACCACCCGCGCCGGAATCTCCGGCCCGGGCACGGCCTCCGCGTACGCCAGCAGCTTCCGCAGCCGCCCGTTCTCCGAGCGCGCCTCGCCCAGGGCCTGCACCGTCGCCCGCAGCTGCAGGTTCTCCAGCCGCAGCGCGTCATTGTCCTGACGGACGCCGCGCAGGTCCAGGTAGTTGCGGACCGCGGCCACGGCGCCGTCGATGCCGGCGGTGAGTCCCTGCTGCACGGGGGCCGTGAGCGCGATGACGCCCCGGTCGACGAAGTTCGGGTCGCGGCCCCGCCGCCCGCCCAGCAGGAAGGCGCCGAGCGGGTACAGGAGGAGGGCGGCTACGAGGAGGAAGCGGCGGTACCGCTTGAGAAGAGACAGCAAGGACGGGGGCTTTCCCGGGGTGGGCGGAGGACGCGGATGGAAGGGGGAGAGGGTCGGGCTAAGCTGGCTGAATCGCTTGCATTTTCCGGTCTGTTGTCCTAGGCAGTCAAGGCCCGGATGAGGGGGTGTTGACACTCATGCATCCCCACCGGCCGGGCTACCAACAACACGGCGCCGCGAGACCTTCCGCAAGGTGATTCGCGGGCGCTTCCGACCGTGAAGTGACCACAATGGACGGTTTGAATCCCCGGAAGGTCTTCTCCCTCCTGTTCATCATCGGCATCGCCGTGGTGTTCACGCTCCAGTTCGGCCCTGGCAGCAACGGGTTCGCGGATACGGGCAGCCAGGCGCCCACCGCCAGCGCGGTGGCCACGGTGAACGGCAAGGAGATCCCTGTACGCGACTTCAGCATGGCGTGGTCGCGGCAGATGAACTTCCTGCGTTCGCAGGGCAACCCCATCCCTGAGTCGATGGCCCGCCAGTTCGGCCTGGACAAGCAGGTGCTCGACCGGCTGGTGAACGCGGAGCTGCTCGCCCAGTCGGCGGAGCGCCACGGCATCACCCCGTCGGATGAGGAGCTGCGCAAGCTCATCCACGAGAACACCGACTTCCATGGCAAGGAAGGCGCGTTCGACTTCGCCCGCTACCAGCAGGTGCTGCGCGACTTCTACCGCCGTACGCCCCAGGAGTACGAGCAGGAGCTGCGCCGGCAGATGGCCGCCCAGAAGATGCTGGACGTGGTGCGCACGGGTGCCGTGGTGTCGGACGACGAGGTCCGCGCCCGCTACGAGAAGGAAGGCAACCAGGCGAAGCTGGTGTTCGCCCGCTTCCTGCCCACGATGTTCGCGGACAAGGTCCCCGCGCCCACGCCCGCGAAGCTCGCGGAGTTCCAGAAGACGCACGAGAAGGAGATCGCCGACTATTACGCGGCGAACAGCTTCGTCTACAACGTGCCGGAGCGGATCCGCGCCCGCCAGATTCTGGTGAAGGTGGCCCCGGACGCCACGCCCGAGCAGAAGGCCCAGGCGAAGGCGAAGGCGGAAGGCCTGCGCAAGGAGCTGGATGGCGGCAAGGACTTCGCCACGCTGGCCAAGGCGAGCAGCGACGACGACGCCACCAAGCTGAAGGGCGGCGAGCTGGGCTGGGTGGAGCGCACCACGTGGGACCCGGCGCTGGCCGACGCGGCGTTCGCGCTGAAGGCCGGGGAAGTGACGCAGCCGGTGGAGTCCGCGCTGGGCGTGCACCTGGTGAAGGTGGAGGAGAAGAAGGAAGCCCAGGCCAAGAAGCTGGACGACGTGAAGGGCGAAATCGCCACCAGCCTCTACAAGCAGGAGCAGGCGAAGGAGCTGGCGAAGGCGGAGGCCGACAAGGCCCTGGCGGCGGCGAAGGCCGGCAAGTCCCTGAAGGAGCAGTTCCCGGTCCCCGCCGGCCAGCAGCCCGCGCTGCTGCGCTTCGAGGCGGAGACGAAGCCGGAGGCCGTGGAGACGGACAGCTTCACCGCGCAGGGTGACTCCGTGCCGCACCTGGGTCCGGCCCCGGGCCTGGTGAAGGCCACCTTCGAGGCCAGCGGCCCCGTGGTGCTGGGCGAGGTCTTCACCGTGGGCGAGGCGAACATCGTCGCGCAGGTGGTGGAGCGCGAGAAGCCGGACACCGCGGGCTTCGACAAGCGCAAGGAGGAGCTGCGCACCCAGGCCCGTCAGGCCAAGCAGATCGAGCTGACGGAGTCCTTCCTCAAGTCGCTGAAGAAGAGCGGCAACGTCGTCACCAACAACGAGGCCATCGACTCGGTGTTGGGCGCCGCGGGGTAGTCACCCGCCGGAGCGGGCGTAGGGGACCTCCAGCGGGGTCCCCTCCGCCGAAGGGGCCTCGGAGACCGCGATGCGGTCCCGGCCCCGGCCCTTGGCCGCGTACATGGCGAAGTCCGCCGCGCGGATGAGGTCCGTGGAAGTGGTGGCGTGCTCCGGGAAGGAGGCCACCCCGACGCTCGCGGTGAGCGCCACGTCCAGCCCCTGCTCGCGCAGGAAGTGCTGGCCGCGGAACGCCTCGCAGATGCGCTGGGCGATGACCTGGGCCCCTTCCGTGTCCGTCTCAATCAACATCACCGCGAACTCGTCGCCGCCGTAGCGGAAGACGGCGTCCAGGTTGTGGCGGCCCAGGCTGATGAGCAGGTCCCCCACCTCCTTGAGCGTGGCGCTGCCCACCAGGTGCCCGTGCCGGTCGTTGATGGACTTGAAGTGGTCCAGGTCCAGGAACACGAGCGACAGCGGGTGGTGGAAGCGCGCCGAGCGCTTCACCTCCTGCTCCAGCTGCGCGCGCAGGTGCCGCGCGTTGAAGCAGCCGGTGTGCTCGTCCGTGATGGTGAGCTCCTGGACGCGGCGGAAGTTGCGCGCGTTCTCGATGGCGATGGCCGCGTAGTCCGCGATGGCGGACAGGGCGGTGAGGTCGTCATGCGTGAAGCCGGGCTCGGTGGGCCCGTTGACCAGCTCAATCACGCCCAGCACGCGCTCGCGCGCCACCAGCGGCACGGCGAGCAGCGAGCGGGTGTGGAAGGCGGAGGCCTCATCGAAGCGGGGCGCGAAGCTGGAGTCGCCGGCCACGTCGTGGACGAGCCGCGCGACGCCTGAGGAGAACACGGCCCCGGCGATGCCCTCGCCCGGGTTGAGCTGGAGGCCCTTGAGCGCTTCCGCGCCCTCCCCCACGGCGATTTCGAAGTAGAGCTTTCCGCTGCGCTCGTCCTGGAGGATGAGCGACCAGTTGCGCGGTTTGAGCAGCGCGCTGACCTTCTGCATCACCAGCGCGAGCACTTCGCGCAGCTCCAGCGTGGAGGTCAGCGCCTTGGCCATCTCGTTGTAGGCGGCCAGTTGCTCCACTGTCCGCTTCATGGCCGACAGGAGGTCCGCGGGGTTCATCGAGGTGCCCTCTGGAGCGCAAGTCTGCTAAGGCCCGCGAGCGCGAAACATCCCGCACCCGCCCATGGATCCAACCGAACGCTTCGTTCTCGCCTCCGCATCGCCCCGGCGCAAGGATTTATTGGCCCAGTTGGGCCTTCGCTTCACCGTGGCGGCGGCGGATATCGATGAAACGCCGATGGCCGGAGAAATTGCGTCGGACTACGTGCTCCGGCTGGCCGTGGAGAAGGCTCGCACGGTCGCCACCCGACACCCGGACGCATGGGTGCTGGCTGCGGACACCACCGTGGCCCTGGGGTCGGAGCTGCTCGGCAAGCCTCGGGACGCGGCGGAGGCGCGGCGGATGATCGGCCGGCTGTCTGGCCGGGTGCATGAGGTCTTCACCGGCATCGCGGTCGCGGGCCGCGCCCGGGACGCACAGGTGGTTCGCACGCAGGTGACCTTTCGCATGCTCTCGCCGGATGAGATTGCCTGGTACGCGGACACCGGCGAGCCCCTGGACAAGGCGGGCGCCTACGCCATCCAGGGCAAGGGCGGCTTCCTGGTGCAGGGAATTGACGGCAGCCATTCGAACGTCGTGGGCCTGCCGCTGGGAGAGACGCTGGCGCTGCTGAAGCGCGTGGGCATGCCGCTGCCCTGGACGGAGGGTCGGCGATGAGCAGCGTGGCGGACAACCTGGCGCGGGTGCGCGAGCGCGTGGCGAAGGCCTGCGCGAGCGCGGGGCGGCCGGAGTCGTCGGTGACGCTGGTGGCCGTGTCCAAGCTCAAGCCCTCTGCGCTCATCCGCGAGGCGTACGCCGCGGGGCAGCGCGACTTCGGGGAGAACTACGCCCAGGAGCTGCGGGACAAGGCCGAGGAGCTCAAGGACCTGGACGGCCTGCGCTGGCACGCCATCGGGTCGCTGCAGACGAACAAGGTGAAGTACGTGGCCCGCGTCGCGCATGCCTTCCACGCGCTGGAGCGGCTGGACGTCGCCACGGAGCTGTCCAAGCGGCGCGCGGGCACCCCTCCCCTGCCCTGCTACGTGGAGCTCAACCTGGGCGGCGAGGACACCAAGCACGGGCTCACCCCGGACGCGCTGGGCGGCTTCCTGTCGCAGGTGCGCGAGCTGCCGAACCTCCAGGTGGTGGGGCTGATGGCGCTGCCGCCGCCCACGGACGACGTGACGCGGATGCGCGAGGGCTTCGCCCGGCTGCGCGAGCTGGCGGCGACGCATGCGCTGACGGCCCTGTCCATGGGCACCACGCACGACTTCGAGCAGGCCATCCTGGAGGGCGCCACCGCCGTGCGCGTGGGCACCGCCATCTTCGGCGAGCGCGCCTGAAGCCCGCTCACAGCTCGCGGAACCGCACCCGCCCCTCCTGGTTGACGAGCGCCTTGTATTCGCAGCCGCAGTAGTTGCAGCGCACCTCGTCCCCGTCGGTGAACGTCTCGTCCACGGGGTTGTTGGCGTTGCAGCCGGGACAGTCGAACTCCTTCAACACGCGGCTGCCGCCGGCGCCTGCCTCCTTGGCGAAGTCGTCGTCGTCGAAGTGGAAGTCGTTGGCCATGGCCCCGGACGCTAGCACCGGGCGCTGCGTCCGGGGGTGCCCTGCCAGGCATCCAGGCAGGCGCGCCGGACTGTCCGCCATTTGTCAGCGACCCTTGCGGGCGTGTACCCCTGCGGGCCGCCATTTCCGTCCCCTGTCAGTCTTTCCCAGGCGCGTCCGGAGGGCGGCCGGACGGCTTTGAATGCTGTCCCACGGCCGCCCGTCCTGGAAATGTCCGGTGGCGGGGGCGGTTGAGGGGCACGGTTGGCTTGGGCGGGCCGGCCACCTAACTTGCAAGCAAGGGAGCACACCCGATGCGCAGTCTGTCCAGGTGGGGGTTCACGGCGGCGGTGGTGGGACTCTTGGGGTCCACGCTGGCGCATGCCCAGGAGCCCACCGGCGCGGCGTTCGGCCCGGGTGAGCAGGCCCAGTACCGGGTGCGCTACCTGGGGCTGACGGCCGGCACGGCGACGGTGACGGTGGGCGCGCCCATGACGCAGTGGGGCCAGAGCGTGTGGCCCATCGTGTCCATGGCGAAGTCGGACGACCTGGTGGGCGTCTACCCGCTCAAGAGCCGCTTCGTGTCGTACTGGGACGCGGGCACCCAGCGGGTGACGGGAAGCGACCTGCACTCGGAGGAGAACCGCAAGCGCCGCCGCCAGCGCATCCAGCTTTCCGCGGACGGAGCGGGCGCGAAGGTCATCAAGCAGAAGGAGAGCGACCCGCCGCGCGAGTCCGAGCACACGCTGCCCGAGGGCAGCATGGACGTGGCGGGCGCGACGTTCGCGCTGCGCGGCCAGGAGCTGGTGGTGGGCCGCTCCTATTCCTACCCGGTGTTCACCGGCAGCAAGCAGTTCACCATGAGCGCCACGGTGGAGGGCCGCGAGACGGTGACGACGCCCGCGGGAGCGCGAGACACCTTCCGCGTGCGCGTGCACACCGACTTCGGCGGCAAGCTGGAATCCAAGCGCGACCTGGTGGCGTACCTCAGCGCGGATGCGCATCACGTGCCGGTGCGAATCGAAGCGGACTTCGCGCTGGGCACCGTCGTGGCGGAGCTGACGGACTACAAGCCGGGCCGCGTGGTGGTGGCCCGGGCGGACAACTCGGGCGACTGAAAAGCGTCGTCCGCCAACCAGGGGAAGGCAGGGGGCATGGGCGTGGGTTGGGCATGGGCAGTGGCGGCGGCGCTTTCCGCCGCGCCGGGCGGCGTGCAGGTGGTGTCGCCGCTGGTGAAGGTGCGGCCGGACGCGACGCCGAAGGGCGCGAAGGAGGCCCGCCTCAGCGCGGCCCGGGGTGAATGCGAGGGCACGCAGCTGGTGCTCCCCCTGGGCGTGACGCGCGTGACGATGAAGCCCCTGGCCCTCAAGGGGCCGGGCGCGCCGCTCACCGTGGACGCGTGGCGCGAGGCCTACCTGGACGTGAAGACGCCCTCCAACGGCGAGGGCAAGACGGGCCCGTGGCCCGACGCGCTGGTGCCCCTGTCGGCGCCCGCCAATCCCAGACATCCGACGGTCGTCTACGTGGAGGTCTGCGTTCCGGCGAAGCAGGCCCCGGGCACCTATGCGGGGAGCCTGAGCGCGGCGGTGGATGGGAAGGAGCTGCCGGCCGTCCCCTTCCGCGTGGAGGTGCAGCCCTTCGAGCTCCCCGCGACGTCGTCGCTGCCCAACAGCTTCGGCATCTCGCTGTACAGCATCGCGAAGGGGCACGGCATCCCGGCGGAGTCTCAGGAGGCGAAGGCGCTCCTGCGCGAGTACGGCAAGACGCTGCTGGAGCACCGCGTGAGCGCGCACGGCATGGGCATGGACCCGCCGCCGGTGAAGTTCCAGGACGGCCGCGCGGTGCTGGACTGGACCGCGTACGACGCGGAGATGGGGCCCTTCCTGGACGGCAGCGTGCTGCCCTCTGGCGCGCGCTTCACCACCGCCGACGTGCGTGACAACCGCAAGGCCTCCACGGACGCGGAGAAGAGCGCGTACTACCGCGCCTTCCAGAAGCACTTCGAGGACAAGGGCTGGAAGGCGCAGCTCTTCTTCTACGCCAAGGACGAACCCAAGCCCGCGGACTTCCCGCTGGTGAAGGCGCAGTCCAAGCGCGTGCGCGACGCGGGGGCGGACATCCCGGTGCTCGTCACCACGGCGCTGAATCCCGCGCTCATGGGCTCCGTGGACATCCTCACGCCCATCATCAACTGCTTCTACCCGCGCGAAGGCCCTCAGACGTGCCACAACGTGGCCAACGCCTCGACCGCGCGCACGCGGCTGCCGGCGCGCGCGAAGGTGTGGTGGTACCAGAGCTGTATGGCCCATGGCTGCACGGGCGGCCCGCCGCCGGACAAGGCGCTGGACAAGGCGTACAGCGACTGGGCCTCGTACATGGTGGACCACCCCGCCCCGCTCAACCGCGCCATGGGCCCGCTGGCCTTCGAAAGCGGCGTGGACGGCGAGCTCTATTTCGACACCGTCTTCGCCTACAACACGAAGAAGGATGTCTGGGCGGACCTCTTCGAGTTCGGCGGCAACGGCGACGGCACCCTCTTCTATCCGGGCACGCCCGCGAAGCTGGGGGGCACGCAGCACCAACCCGTGGTGTCCCTGCGGCTGAAACACATCCGTGACGGCCTGGAGGACTACGAATACCTGCGCCTGCTCACGTCCCTGGGCGACGGCGCCTTCGCCAAGGCGGCGGCGAAGCGGCTGGCGAAGTCCGGGTACGAAATCTCGCGGGACCCGGCGGAATGGGAAGCGGTGCGCAAGGAAGTGACCGAGCGCATCGTGAAGCGGAAACCGGCTGAACAAGCGAAGCGCTCCGGACGTCGGACTTCCGGGGGAACCCCGTAGTCACTCCCCCCTGGGAGGAAGCAGAATGAAGCCCATGCGCACCCTCGTCGCGGCCTGCCTCGCCTTCAGCGCCCTTGGCGCCATCCCGGGTCAGGCCCAGGAGGCCCAGCCCCGTCCCATCAACATCCTGAGTCCTTCCAGGCTCCCGGAGGTGACGAACCCCTCCGACCCGGCGAAGCCGGCGGCGAACGCGGAGAACACCGGCGACGCGTCCTCCACCCCGGCCCCGGACGAGCCCGTGGTCGCGGTGAAGCCGTGTGAGCAGGGCCTGCCCGTGCTGCGCTCGCCGCTGGCCTTCAAGCCGGGGGAGCTGCTCGAGTTCGACATGGACGCCATGGGCGCGAAGGCGGGCAAGCTCACCATGCGCGTGCAGCGCCCCGCCAACGGCTCGCTGCCGGTGTTGGTGGAGGCGCAGACGAACACGCTGTTCTCCAAGGTGCGCCGGGTGCGCGGCAGCGCGACCAGCTACCTGCACCCCAAGACGCTGCGCCCCTCGCGCTACACCGAGGAGGCCGTGGAGAACGAGCAGCGCCGCAAGGTGAACGTGGACTTCAGCGCGCAGGACAAGAGCGTCAAGGTGGACTACCAGATTGGGGACCGCCCCAAGGGCCACTTCGACTACGCCTACGACAAGGACGGCCTGGACGTCGCGGGCGCCATCTACCTCATCCGCCAGCTGCCCCTGAAGAAGGACCTGCCGGTGTGCTTCGACGTGTACGGCATCCGCCGCATGTGGCGCATGACGGCCACCGTGGTGGAGCGCGAGCACGTGTCGCTGCCCCTGGGCGAGTTCGACGCCTGGCACCTGGCCGGCACCGCCGTGCGCATCGACCGGCCGTCGCAGACGCGCGACATCCACGTGTGGATTTCCGACGACGACCGCCGCCTCCCCCTCGCCGCCGTGGGCGCCATCGACCTGGGCGCGGTGCGTCTGACGCTGTCCGGCGTGAAGCGCCCCGGTGAAAAACCCTTGGAGGCGCAGGGCAAGGAAGATCTCAAGTGGTGACGCGGGGTTGAGCCCCCGCCCCAGGCCCGCCTCCCGCTGGGAGCGCGGGCTTTTCATTGCCTCCAACTTGAGAGTGGTTTGCAAAGTCAAAAAGCCGAGCGTAGGGTGCGCGCCGCTCGATGCGCCCCCACCATTCGAACCCCCTCCTGAGTTTGCTGTGCGTCCCCCTGTTCCTGATGCCCTCCTCGGCCCGCGCCGACGAAGGACGCGTCGGTGAGAACGAGAAGGACCGCGTCCTGACGGTAGGCAGCAAGCCGAAGCTGGACCTGTCCGTGAACGCGTACGCGGACCTCCAGTTCGCGTACTTCAACTACGGCGAGAACCAGAACCGGGCGAACGGCTCGCAGAAGGACTCGCGGCTCGTGTTCGACACGACGCGCCTGGTGCTGGAGCTGGAGGCGGGGCTGCCGGAGTACGGGCTCGAGGCCGAGTTCGAGGTGGAGTTCGAGCACGGCGGCGCGGGCGCGGCGATGGAGCTGGAGTACGAGGAGTTCGGTGAGTTCGACACCGACGTGGAGAAGGCGGGTGAAGCGCTGGTGGAGGAGCTGTACCTGACGAAGAAGCTGGGCCGGGACGTGGAGCTGTCCGTGGGCCGCTTCTACGTCGCGGTGGGCACGCTCTTCGCGGACTACCTGCCCACGTCCTACCTGGCCACCATCCGCTCCGAGGCGGAGACGCGCATCATCCCCAACACGTGGAACGACATGGGGATGCAGCTGCGATGGGACACCCCCTGGGGCGTGCGGCTCACCGGGCAGGTGGTGAACGGGCTGGACTCCACGGGCTTCAATTCGAATACGTGGGTGGCCACGGGCCTGCAGCAGCGCTTCGAGCTGGTGCGCGCGTCGGACCTGGCGGGGGTGCTACGCGCGGACGTGCGGCGCTTCGAGGGCTTCAACTTCGGCGTGTCCGCGTACTACGGCGGCACCACGCGCAACCGGCCCAAGCCGGACCTGGTGAAGCAGTGCGACGACGCGAACCCCAACATGGTGGCGCCGTGCGGCTACATCAGCGCGCCCCTGTTCATCGCGGACGCGCACCTGTCGGTGAACCGCAACCGGTGGCGCGCGCACGCGATGGTGATGTACGGCCACCTGGGCAACGCCGCGGCGGTGTCCGCGCGCAACGCGCGTCTGTCCAACCTGCTCAACGTGCTGCGCACGCCGGTGTCCGACAACGCGCTCTCCGCGTGGGGAGAGCTGGGCTACGACATCGCGCCCTGGCTGGGGCTCGACGGGAACCACCGGTTGGAGCCCTACGTCCGCATCGACTACATGGATTCGCAGTTCAAGCCCCGCGCCGAGCTGTTCGACAACCCCCGCTTCGAGCGCACCGTCTACACGGTGGGCACCAGCTACACGCTCGCGGGGCTCGCCGTGCTGAAGCTCGACTTCAGCCAGCGGCGCATGGGCAGCTCCGTCTTCCGGCCTGAGAACGCGCTCCGGATGTCGACGGGCTTCGTCTACTGATTCGGCATCCCCGACTGTTTCAACCGCTGTCGCAAAGAAAGGCATTGAAGGTACACCCCATGTCCTCCCGTTCCCTGAAACTCTCCCTGCTGGTGGGCGGTGCGCTCCTGACGGGCGCCTGTGGCGATGACGACGACACCAACCTGGAGTCGTTGGATCAGCAGCTCGTCGTGAACTTCGCCGACAACGTGGTGGTGCCCACGTACAACCTGCTCGCCACGCGCATGATTGAGTTGGACGCGGCGTCGCTGGCGCTGAAGAACGCCCCCAGCGCGACGACGTTGAAGGTGGCACAGGACGCGTGGTTCGCCGCGCGCGTGCCGTGGGAGCAGAGCGAGTCCTTCCTGTTCGGGCCGGTGGACAGCAACGGGTGGGACCCGGCGATGGACAGCTGGCCGGTGAACCGCACGGACCTGGACGCGGTGCTCGGCAACAACGACACGCTGTCCCAGCAGTACGTGAGCAACCTGGCGGAGACGCAGAAGGGCTTCCACACGACGGAGTACCTGCTCTTCGGCGAGGGCCAGGTGAAGAAGCCGGAGGAGTTCAACGCGCGCCAGTTCGAGTACCTGCTCGCGCTGACGGCGGAGCTGAAGACGGTGTCCAGCAACCTGGCGTCGTCCTGGGCGACCGGCGTGAACGGCCAGGCGCCGTACCGCGACACGCTGGCCACCGCGGGAGAGTCTGGCAACACGGCGTACCCCACGGTGGAGGCGGGCGCGCAGGAGATGCTGGGCGGCATCCTGGTCATCCTGGACGAGGTGGCCAACGGGAAGATCGCCGACCCGTACGACGCGAAGGACGCGAACCTGGTGGAGAGCCAGTTCGCGCTCAACTCGCTGTCTGACTTCACCAACAACATGCGCAGCGTGGAGAACGTCTACCTGGGCCACCGCCCGGAGGCCGCGCAGAAGGGCCTGTCCATGTCGGACGTGGTGAAGGAGCGCGACGCGGCGCTGGACACGCGCGTGAAGGCGGAGCTCGCGGCGGCCATCGCGGCGCTGGGCAAGGTGCCGGAGCCGTTCCCGGTGTCCATCAAGGACCCGGCCTCCGCGGATGAAATCGAGGGTGCGCAGGCCGCCATCCGCAAGCTGCACGACACCTTCCAGGTGGACGTGAAGGCTGTCATCCTTCCCTGATGTGGGAGCGGGGGAACGCGATGCGACAGACGCTGGGACTCGGAATGCTGCTGTGGCTCGCGGGCTGCGGCACGGAAGCCGAAGCCCCGGGGGCTTCGCCGCGCGCGGGGGGCGACACGACCATCGACGACCGCACGTCGCGAGCGTTCGCGCAGCCCGCCCCCAACCTCACCACGGAGCATGAAGCGCTTCACCGCGAGGGCGACGCAGCCTTCGCGGCCGTCTTCGTGCCCGGCCCCGCCCCGGTGAACCCGGGGTTGGGGCCCGCGTACAACAACGCCTCCTGCAATGGCTGTCACCTGCGCAACGGGCGTGGCATGCCGGTGATGGGGGGCGGACCGACGCGCACGCAATTGCTGGTGCGCGTGAGCCTTCCGGACGGCACGCCGGAGCACCCGAACGGCGCGGTGCCGGTGCCCGGGCTGGGGCTCCAGATTCAAGACCAGGCCGTCTACGGCGCGTCGCCGGAGGCCACCGTGACGCTCGCGTGGGACGAGCGCGCGGGGAAGTACGCGGACGGCACGGCGTACGGCCTGCGCTCGCCGCGCATCACCATCGTGATGCCGGACGGTTCGTCCCCGCCCGCGGGCATGCTCACGTCGCTGCGCCTGCCGCCGCCGGTGGTGGGCCTGGGGCTGCTGGAAGCGGTGGACCTGGCCACGCTGCGGGCCCTGGAAGACCCCACGGATGCGAACGGCGACGGGATTTCCGGCCGGATGAACACCGTGTGGGACGTGCAGGCGCTCGCGCTGGTGCCGGGGCGCTTCGGGTGGAAGGCGAACAGCCCCAACCTGCGGCAGCAGTCAGCGGAGGCCTATTTCAACGACATGGGGATTACGAACCCCCTCTTCCCGGACGCGGGCGGCGGCTTCGAGCTGCCCATGAAGACGCTGGACTCAGCGGTGTTCTACGCGCAGTCGCTCGGGGTGCCGGCGCGCACGGCGCTGGACAACGCGGCGGTGAAGCGCGGCGAGACGAAGTTCAAGGACCTGGGCTGCGTGAAGTGCCACCGCGACACGCTGGAGACCGGGGAGCACCCGGTCGCGGAGCTGTCCCATCAGCGCATCCACCCGTACACGGACCTGCTGCTGCACGACATGGGCGCGGACCTGGCGGACGGGCGGCCGGATGGGGACGCCACTGGCACCGAGTGGCGCACGGCGGCCCTGTGGGGCCTGGGGCTGACGCAGACGATTCTTCCGTACTCGGGCTACCTGCACGACGGGCGGGCCCGGACGTTGGAAGAGGCCGTGCTGTGGCACGGCGGAGAGGCGGAGCGGGCGCGGGAGGGGTTCCGCAACCTGTCCGCCAGCGACCGGGACGCGCTGGTGCGCTTCCTCCAGTCGCTGTAGCGCCCGGCCTCAGCCGTTGCGGATCATCCCGGCGGCCTGCGACAGGCGGCGGCGCAGCTGCGTCACCACCTCGTTCAGGTCCTCCAGACGCTGGAGCACATGCAGGTTCTCGCCCGCGTTCATCAGTGCGACCGGCGTGAGCGTCTCGCGGTGGAGGGCCAGGAGCAGGTCGTAGAAGTGCGCCTGCACGTCACCCAGGGCATCCAGGCCCTCGCGGAGGTCGTCCTCCACGAAGTCCAGCAGGACGGTGGCGTCCTCGCGCACGGGCAGCGTCCGGGCCAGGCGCTCCATGGCCCCGCGAACGGGGTCGGTACGGCGCAACATCGCGGGGGTGGCGAGGGCTGCGACGGGAGGGGGCATGCTCAGGACGCTACAGGTCCGTAGCGACCGGTCAATTTTCCCACCCCCTGCCCGCCGGTGAGAAACGCCGCCCCGTCAGAGGCTCGGCTCGCGAACCTGTCCTACTGTCGGACAGGTTTCATCGCATCGGGCGGGCAGGTCGCGGCGGCGTCGCGACACTCCCTCAGGGCGCGGGCCCCGCGGCACCACCCGCCGGTGCCGGGGCCGCCGCGGGAGCCGTGGCGGGCGCGGCGTTGGCCGGGGACGGGGTGGCCGGCAACGCGATGCTCGGCGAGGAATTGAGTGGCGCGGGCGTCCCCAGGAGCGGCCCGGGCGTTCCGGTGTTGAGCGGCGCGGGCGTGCCCAGGATGGGCGACGCCGGCGTGCTGGCGGACTGCGACAGCGGCGGCACCGTGGCGAGGATGCCCGGGCTCACCTGGCTGGTGCCCACGAAGTTGTTGAAGTCCGGCGCGGACATCTGCGGTGCGGTGAAGCCCCCCACGGACACGCCCGCCACCGTCGGCGGCGTGGTGAACGTCCCCTGCCCCACCGGGGCCGCGGAGCCCGGAGTAACTCCCGACACCACGGAGGGCGGATTGGTGGGCGCCGAGGGCGCGAACGAACCGCTGTACGTCGAGGGCGCCTCCGACGGCAGCGCGGGCGCCGAAGGCAGGATGACCGTCGTCGTCCCCGCCGCGCCCACCTCCGGAATCACCGCGGCGGTCCCCGGCCCCGCCGTGGTCGTGACGCCCGTCGTCCCCACCGTGCCGCTGCCTCCCGTGCCCTGCGCGAAGCGTGGCGCGGACATGGGCGCCACCGCCGCCGGGAACGCCGTGGGCGCCACCGGCGTCAGCGTCGCGAGCGACGAGGGCAACTCCCCTGTCGTGGGCACCACCGCCAGCGACGGCACCCGCGTCCCCTCCACTTCGATGGACACGTTGTCGAAGAGGAACTGGATGAACCCGCGCGGCTCCGCTTGCGGCGGCAGGTTCCACACCACCACCACCAGCTCCGTGTCCCCCGGCCGCGCTTCGCGCAAAAGCCGCGTCGTGTCGTCATCCGAGAACGTGCCCGCGTCCAACGCCGCCGCGTGCACCAGCGCCGAGTCCGTCAGCAGCGTCCCGTTGCGCCACACGCTGCCAATGCCCCAGACGGCCATCGCCGCGTGCGCGCGCGTCGTGGCGCGCCAGCCAATGCCTGTTTCGCCGTAGATGGGCGTGCCCATCAGCACCCCGCCCTCGATGAGGTGCGGCGGCGGTGGGGGGAGTGGCCCGGCGGGCACCCGCGACATCGACTGCACCGGCGGGAAGCCCGTCTGCGTCAACTCCACGCGGTACTCGGCGCCACCCACGCGCAAGCTCGCGGAGAGCTGCGCCTTGTCGCCGAAGGTCGCGTTCGGCATGCCGACCCGGTCCCGCACGGAGAAAGATGCCTGCCCCGTGCCCCGCTCGGTCAAGTCGTTGAACGGTAGGGGACCTTCGAAGAAGTAACCGTCCGGCTGCTCGGTCCTCGCGCTGGCCTCCCGGCCCTCGAACGTGAACCCGTCACTCCCTGGCGCCGCCGCCAGGAAACCGGACAGCAAGATGCTCGTGATTGGACCCGCCATCGACGCTGCCTCCCTTGAACTTGAAGGTAGGCAGCGGAGCGGGCCGTGGCACGCCCCGGGACTAAATCAGACCGCGGGCGCGGCGAATCTGCTCGACCGTCTTGTTGTACTCGATGTCGAAGGCGCTCGTGCCTTCCTGCAGGTGCTTCAGCCGCGAGCGGGCCTCCCGGTCGATCTCGTCGTCGACGTCCAGGTGCTTCTTCATGCCCTGGAACATCTTCTGACGCAGCACGTTGTCGGGGGAGTAGACCTCCTCGACGTTCCGGCTGATGAGGAGGAACTCAATCATCTGGTTGATGACGTACTCGATGCCCTCGTCCCCCATCTTGAAGCCGCGCACGTCCGCCATCTCGCGCTTCACCTGGTTGAACTTGGAGTAGTCATATCCCCGACGCTCCAGGGCCTCGCGCGTCGCCTGGTTCACACGCTCTTCGTTGGCGAGGTACTCGCGCATGATGGCGGAGAGATCCATCTCGGCGTCGGCCACGCGCATCGGCTCCACCTCGATGTCCCCGTCCTGCATGAGCTGCTGAATGGCCTCGCGCGAGATGATCGGGATCACCTTCGGATACAGCCTCATGTCGGTCCCTCGTCCTCTTCAAACGTGCTCGGATCTTCAACCGCTATAAATCAGCGCCGAGCATGGTCGCAATGAAAAACCCTAGGAACGTCGCGGGTTCCAGCGGCCAGTCCCCCCGGCGTCCGAAGCGGAACTTAATCATGCCGCACCGGGTGGCGACCCTCCATCCGCTTTTTCGTGCACGGGTTCAGAGGCGTCATCCAGGGACGCCTCGCGCACCGGGTCCACGGTGTCGTCCTCGGGGTCGCCATGCAGACCCGCGTGGACGCGCTCGGCCATCGCCGGGCCCACGACCTCGGTCAGCTCCTCGATGCTGGCCTCGCCCACCCGCTTGAGAGAACCGAAGTGGCGCAGCAACATCTTCCGCCGGCCTTCCCCCACGCCGGGGATGTCCTCCAGCGCGGAACGCAAGGAACTCTTGCGCATGGATTTGCCCTGGAAGGTGATGGCGAAGCGGTGCGCCTCATCCCGCATGCGCGTGAGCATGAACATTTCCGCTGAATTCTGCGGCAGGACGATGGGATCCTTGCGACCCAGGACGAAGACGCGCTCGGGACTCTTCGCGCTCTCCGCGTCCCGGTCAAAAACTTCTTGATCGCGGCTCTTGGCCAGGCCCACCACGTCGATGCCCTCCACGCCCAGGTCCTTCATGGCCGCGTGCGCGCTGGCGAGCTGCCCCTTGCCGCCGTCGATGACGAGCAGGTCCGGCAGTTCGTTGTCCTCCAGGCCGCGCTTGAGCCGGCGGGTGATGACCTCGTACATGCTGGCGAAGTCGTCCTGCTTCTCCACCGATTTGATCTTGTATTTGCGGTAGCGCGACTTGTCCGTCTCCCCGTCCGTCACGGCCACCTGGGAGGCCACGATGGAAGAACTCTGGAAGTGGGAGATGTCGAAGCACTCCATGCGACGCGGGAAGTTGCGCAGGCCCAGCTTGGACTGGAGCCGCGACAGGACCGTGTCCGTTTCGTCCTTGGTGCGCTTTCTCTCCACGAACGCCTGCTCCGCGTTCTTCACCGCCATGTCCACCAGCTCATGCTTCTCCCCGCGCTTGGGGACGAAGACGCGCACGCGCTCGCCCTTGCGCTCCGTGAGCAGGGCCTCCAGGCCGTCGGTGCCGTCGCCGGGCTCCAGGGGCAGCAGGACCTCCTCGGGCACGAAGCCGCCCTGGTCGTAGTAGAGGTTCACGAACGAGGCGAGCAGCTCGTCGTTCGGGAACTCCTGGCTGCCGAAGGGGAAGGCCTGGCCGCCGTTGAGCCGGCCCTGCCGCACGTGCAGCACGTAGAACAGGATGCGGTCGCCCTCTCGATACAGCGCGAACACGTCCTGGTCCTTGAAGTCCGTGGTGGCCACCTTCTGGCGCTCCAGGCTGCGCTCGATGGCGAGCAGCTGGTCGCGCACCCGCGCGGCCTCCTCGAACTTCAGCTCCATGGACGCGTGCTTCATCCGCGCGCGCAGCCCTTCGATGAGCTGCCCGGCCTTGCCCTCCAGGAACATGGCCACCTCGTCCACGCTCTTGCGGTAGTCCTCCGGGGGCACCGGGTAGACGCACGGGGCCGGACACCGTCCGATTTGATGCAGCAAGCACGGCCGCTTGCGGTTGGCGAGCACGTGGTCCGTGCAGGTGCGCAGGCGGAAGAAGCGGTTGATGAGGCGCAGCGTTTCGCGGATGGCGCCCGCGCTGGAGTACGGGCCGAAGTAGCGCGCGCCGTCCTTCTCGTACTTGCGCACCACCTCCAGCCGGGGGAACGACTGGGTGCGGTCCAGGCGCAGGGAGATGAACTGCTTGTCGTCCTTGAGCAGGACGTTGAAGCGCGGCTTGTGCTTCTTGATCAGCTCGTTCTCAAGAAGGAGGGCCTCCTTCTCGTTGTGGACGAGCACCGTCTCCAGGTCGCCCAGCATCGTGTCCAAGAGGGACACGAAGACGCGGGTGTCCCCGGAGCGGTTGAAGTAGCTGCGCACGCGGCTGCGCAGGTTGATGGCCTTGCCCACGTAGATGATGGTCCCGCGCTTGTCCTTCATCAGGTACACGCCGGGCTCGGTGGGCAGCGCGTCCAGCTTTTCCTGCAGCCGGATGTCCATGGCGGGCCTCGCTAGTTCTTGCGTGACCGCGAACGGGCCGAGGGCTTGGACGCCTCGGACGCGCCAGAAGAACCGCCACCCGACGGGGACGGACGGCCGCGTCCCCGCCCCTTCTTGGGCGTGGTGCCGGGCTGGTCCACGGCCTTGGGCGGCGCGCGCAAGAGCGAGCGCGAAGCGGGCTTGAGCCCCAGGTCCATGTCCTTGAGCAGCTGGACGCGGTCGCGGAACTCGGCGGCCTTCTCGAACTGCATCTCGTCCGCGGCCTTGAGCATGTCCGCGCTGAACTCCTTGATGAGGCGCTGGATCTCCTTGGGCTCCAGGAGGTCGTTCTCCCCTTCCGCCGCCATGGGCAGCGCACCCGCGCCCGCGTCGTAGTCCGGGATGTTCGCCGTGAAGTCGGTGATGTTGCTCTTCACGGACCGCGGCGTGATGCCGTGCTCCAGGTTGTACGCGCGCTGGATGTCGCGGCGGCGCGTCGTTTCATCCATGGCGCGCTTCATGGAGTCGGTCATCTGATCCGAATACATGATGACGCGCCCGTTCACGTTGCGCGCCGCGCGGCCAATGGTCTGGGTGAGCGACACGTGGCTGCGCAGGAAGCCTTCCTTGTCGGCGTCCAGGATGGCCACGAGCGACACCTCCGGGATGTCCAGGCCCTCGCGCAGCAGGTTGATGCCCACGAGCACGTCGAACTCGCCCCGGCGCAGGTCGCGGATGATGGCCATGCGCTGGATGGCGTCGATGTCCGAGTGCAGGTAGCGGACCTTCACGCCCACGTCGCTGTAGTACTCGGTGAGGTCCTCCGCCATGCGCTTGGTGAGCGTCGTCACCAGCACGCGCTCCTTGCGCGACACGCGCACGCGGACCTCTTCCAGCAGGTCGTCCACCTGATTGCCGGCGGGGCGAGTCTCCACCTCCGGGTCGGTGAGGCCGGTGGGGCGGATGATCTGCTCCACCACCACGCCCTTGGACTTCTGCAGCTCGTACTCGGCGGGGGTCGCGGAGACGAAGACGGCCTGGGGGACCATCTCCTCGAACTCGACGAACTTCAGCGGCCGGTTGTCCAGCGCGCTGGGCATGCGGAAGCCGAAGTTGACCAGCGTCTCCTTGCGGGCGCGGTCGCCCCGGTACATGGCGCCAATCTGGGACACCGTCTGGTGGCTCTCGTCGATGAGGACCAGCAGGTCGCGCGGGAAGTAGTCGATGAGGCACGGGGCCGACTCACCCGGCGCGCGCCCGGTGAAGTGGCGCGAGTAGTTCTCGATGCCGTTGCAGTAGCCGACCTGTTCGATCATCTCCAGGTCGAACATGGTGCGCTGCTCCAGCCGCTGCGCCTCCAGCAGCTTGCCCTCCGCCTTGAACTTCTGGAGCTGTTCGGAAAGCTCGTCGCGGATGGTGCGCATGGCGTTCTGCCGCGCTTCCGGGCCCGCGACGTAGTGGCTGGCGGGGAAGATGACGATCTTCTCCAGCTGGCCCAGCGTCTGGCCGCGCAGCGGGTCGAACTCGGTGATGCGCTCCACCTCGTCGCCGAAGAAGCTGACGCGCACGGCGCGCTCTTCCTCGTAGGCGGGGAACACCTCCACGGTGTCGCCGCGGGCGCGGAAGGTGCCGCGGTGGAAGTCCAGGTCGTTGCGCTCGTACTGGGCCTCCACCAGCTTGCGCATGAAGCCGTCGCGGCCCATGTCCTCGCCCACGCTGGCGCGGATGGCCAGGTCCACGTAGCTGCGCGCGGCGCCCAGGCCGTAGATGCAGGACACGCTGGCCACGATGATGACGTCGCTGCGGGTGCGCAGGCTGTGCGTCGCCGAGTGGCGCATCCGTTCGATGTTGTCGTTGATGGACGAGTCCTTCTCGATGAAGGTGTCCGTCGACGGGACGTAGGCCTCGGGCTGGTAGTAGTCGTAGTACGAGACGAAGTACTCGACGGCGTTGCTGGGGAAGAGCGACTTGAACTCGCCGTACAGCTGCGCCGCCAGCGTCTTGTTGTGCGCGATGACCAGCGCGGGCCGCTGCACGTTGGCGATGAGGTTCGCCATCGTGAACGTCTTGCCCGAGCCGGTGACGCCCAGGAGGGTCTGGTAGCGGTCGCCGCGAAGCAGGCCCTCGGTCAACTCCCCGATGGCCCTGGGCTGGTCGCCTTCTGGCTTGTGCTCACTGACGAGTTCGAACTCCGGCATAGGGGACAGATCTAACATCCCCGCTGCTTGTGTACTGAACCTTCGTGCACGTCCGTCCGACAAAGGACGGGGCGCCCGCCTACTTCACGGCCGGGGCCTTCAGTGCCTCCAGGGACTTCAGGCGAGCGGCCTCGAACTCGTCCCCCTTGTTCCACACGGGCATCCACGGGGCCTTCGCCACCTGGGCGCCCACGAGGAAGAACAGCCGGGTGTCCTCCACGGCGCCGGACAGGTCCCACTCCGGGCGGACCTCGTCGGAGGGCTGGTGGTAGTGCTTCGCCTCCCACTGGCCGCGCTGCGCCTTGCCCCAGCCCTCCGGCCGGCCAATGAAGTCCATGCCGCTGCCGAAGTAGGCGGCGGGAATGCCCTGCCGCGCGAAGTTGAATTGATCCGAGCGGTAGAAGAACCCACGGTCGGAGAGCTGATCCGCCTTCACCGTGCGGCCCTGCGTCTTCGCCATCGCGGTGACGAAGGTGTCCAGGGAGGACTTGCCCAGGCCGATGACGGTGATGTCGCGCGTGCGGCCCAGCACGTTTCCGCCGTCCACGTTGATGTTCGCGGCGATGCGGCCGGAGGGCACCGGCGGATGCGCCGCGAGGTACGCGGAGCCCAGCAGGCCGTACTCCTCCGCGGCCACCGCTGCGAAGAGGATGGAGCGGCGCGGCGGCGCGGGCAGCGCGGTGAAGGCGCGGGCCACGGACAGCATCGAGGCGACGCCAGCCGCGTTGTCCAGCGCGCCGTTGTAGATGACGTCCTCGCCGGGCTTGCCGTCGTCCTTCTTGCCCAGGTGATCATGGTGCGCGCTGTAGAGCACCACTTCCTTCGCCAGCGTGGGGTCGCTGCCGGGGAGCAGGCCCAGCACGTTCGCGGTGGGCCGGCGGCGCACCTCGTTGGACAGGCGCAGGGACAGGGTCACGCCCAGCGGCACCGGGCGGAAGTCGCGCTTCTGGGCGGAGGCTCGCAGCGCGTCCAGGTCCTGCCCCGCGAGCTTCATCACCTGCTTCGTGGCGTCCTCGGTGGTCCAGGCCTTCACCTGGAGGCGGGGCCCGTCGCCCGCGGGCAGTTCGAACTGCTCACCGGTCCACGACGTGCGCACCACCTGCCACGGGTAGCCCGCGCTGGGCGTGGTGTGGATGATGATGGCGCCCGCCGCGCCCGTCTTCGCCGCCTGCTCGTATTTGTAGTCCCAGCGGCCGTACCAGAGGCGCGCCTTGCCGCCGAAGAGGCGCGGGTCGTCCTCCGGATCATTGTTGAGGATGACCAGCGTCTTGCCCTTGAGGTCCGCGCCCTTGAAGTCGTCCCACTGGTACTCCGGCGCGACGATGCCGTAGCCCACGAACACCAGCTCGGACGCGTCCAGCTTCGCCTCCGGCGCCTGCACGCCGGACACGGCGATGAAGTCCTCGCGCGGCTGGAGCTCCACGCGGCCCGCCTTCGCCTGGAAGGTCATGGTGCCGGGGCGGCTGTGGATGCCCATCAGGTCGAAGCGCTGGAGGTAGCTGCCGTCCTCGGCGCCCGGCTTGAGGCCCAGGCCCTCGAACTGCGTGGCGATGTACTCCTGCGCCAGCGCGTCGCCGCGCGTGCCGGGGCCGCGGCCTTCCAACAGGTCGCTCGCCAGGAAGCGCACGTGCGCGCGCAGGAGGTCCGCCGTGATGGCCTGTTCGGCCGTCTTCTCCTGCGGCGTGACAGAGGGCGCGCCCGCCGCCAGGACGGGCACCGAGCCCAGGGAGCACAGCGAGACGAACAGCGCGGGGAGGAGCCTCATGGGCCCGTGCGTAGCATGGCCGCACGGGCGCCCCCCAGCGGGTTTTCAGGAGGCGGGCGCCGCCACCTTCCAGGAGGTGCCGGCAGGCGTGTCCATGATGTCCACGCCCAGGGTCTTGAGGGCGCCTCGCACTTCGTCCGCCTTCGCGAAGTCCTTCGCGGCGCGCGCGGCGGTCCGCTCGGCGAGCAGCCGCTCCACCTCCGCCACGTCGATGCCGCGCTCACGCACCGCGCGCTCACGGCGGCGCAGGAGCCACTCGCCCGGGTCGTCCTCGAAGACGCCCAGGACGCGGGACGTCTCGCGCACCTGCTCGCGCAGCGCCTGGAGCGTGCGTCCCACCAGCGGCTTGTCCTTCACGGGCGGCTTGTCGGTGAGCTCGTTCATGAAGCCGAAGAGCCCGGACAGCGCTCCCAGCGCGCTCGCGGTGTTGAAGTCGTCGTCCATGGCGGACTCGAACTCCGTGAGGAAGCGCGCGGGGTCGCCGTGCAGCGGGCCCTTGCCGAAGTCCTTGCCCGCCACGCGCTCGTCCACCTTGCGCAGCGTTTCGTAGAAGTACTCCATGCGCCCTTCCGCGTCCTGGAGCGCCTTCTCCCCGAAGTTGAGCGGGTGGCGGTAGTGCGTGGAGAGGAAGAAGAAGCGCAGGGCCTCCGCGTCCACCTTGGCGAGCGCGTCGCGCAGGCGCACCACGTTGCCCAGCGACTTGGACATCTTCGCGCCTTCCAGGTCCAGGAAGCCGCAGTGCATCCAGTACTTCGCCATCGTCTGGCCGGTGGCGGACTCGCTCTGGGCGATCTCGTTCTCGTGGTGGGGGAAGATGAGGTCCAACGCCCCGCCGTGGATGTCGAACGTGCGGCCCAGGAACTTCTCGCTCATCGCGGAGCACTCGATGTGCCAGCCCGGACGGCCCTTGCCCCACGGGCTGTCCCACGACGGCTCACCGGGCTTCGCCGCCTTCCACAGCGCGAAGTCCAAGGGCTGGCGCTTGAGGTCGCCGGGATGCACGCGCTCGCCCTGGCACAGGTCCTCCAGGTGGCGCTTGGACAGCTTCGCGTAGTCGTCGTCCTTGTCGACGGCGAAGTACACGTCGCCCTTCGCCTCGTAGGCGTAGCCCTTGTCCACGAGCGTCTGGATGATGGCGACGATCTCCGGGATGGTCTCGCTCACGCGCGGGGACACATCCGGTTCGCGCAGGTGCAGCGCGCGGGCGTCCTCGCGGAAGGCCTCCACGAAGCGCGAGGCCAGGTCCACGGGCGCCTCGCCCGTCTCGTGCGCGGCCTTGATGATCTTGTCGTCGACGTCCGTGTAGTTGCGCACGTACGTCACCTTGAAGCCCCGGTAGCGCAGGTAGCGGACCACCACGTCGAACGACGTGAAGGTGCGCGCGTTCCCGATATGGATGTAGCTGTAGACCGTAGGCCCACAGACGTAGACCTTCACTTCGCCGGGCACGAGCGGCTCCAGCGGCTCCTTCTGCATGGACATCGTGTTGAAGAGCCGGATGGATGAGGGGGCCACGGTGGAGGGTCCTCCTTTGGGAACAGGGCGGGCGCGGCACTTGCGCAACGCGATACACACTCTAGGATCCTGGGTCCCACACAGGCCAGCACTTGGCGTTGGAAGCGTCGGATAGGGAGAATCGCCGCATGGCTCCGCCGAATCCGAAGCGTCCGCCGCGCCCTCCCCGCCCTCCAGGGCAGCAGGCGTCGTCGGATGACCCGTCGGAGGATCTCCCGTTCGACGACGACGAGGTGGCGCCCCTTCAGGCGGATGATCCACGCCCGCAGCGCGTGCCCCAGTATCCGGCGGGCCCCCGGAAGGCGAAGCGGCGAGGCCCGGGCGAGCGCACCCGGTCCGACCGCGAGCTGTCACCCCGGTACGACTGGGCGAAGGAGTACTCGGATCCGGGCCTGACGCCCGCGTTCGTGTACGTGGAGCGAGGGCCGGGTGTCGGGCAGCTCGTGCCCCTGCGCCAGGGCTCCATCACGCTGGGGCGGTCTTCCACGTCGGACCTGCGGCTCCAGCATGCGTCCATCAGCCGGCGCCATGCGCAGCTGACCCGGCGGGGCAATGTCTTCCTGGTGCGCGACCTGGGCAGCCAGAACGGCACCTTCGTCAACCGCCTGCGCATCAAGGGCGAGGTGGAGATCAAGCCCGGGGACGAGCTGAGCCTGGGCAACGCGACCTTGCGGCTGCGCGGTTCAGGGGCCGGGCCGACGATGAGCCGGACGGCGATGGATCCGCTGCGGCCTCGCACGGCGAAGCGCCGGCTGAATGGGGTCGCCGTGGCGGTGGCCGCGGCGGTCGTGGGCTCCGCGGTCGCGGCGTTGATCAGCGTGGTGGCCATGCGTACGGCGGGAGGGACGCCCGCGCAGGCCCCCGGGACTCCAGCGGCGCCCGCGACGGAGGCCCACGAAACCGAGGCGGCGGCGCCCGCGACGGAGGCCACCGGCGTTGGTGCGGAGACGCCCACGAAGGGTTCGAATCACGGGAGCCCGAGAGCAGCGAAGACCCTCAGCGCCTCCGACATCGCCCGCGGCCTGCACCCGAGCACCGGGGTGACCTCGAGGGACGCGGCTCCGAGCGCCCAGGAGGTCGCGAAGGGCTCGGGGACCGCGAAGGCGGGCGAACCCCATCCGGGCGCTCCGAGCGCGGGGCAGGTCGTTGCCGCGTCCGGGCGGAAGGCCGCTCCCTTGGCCGAACCGTCAGGACCTCCGGACGAGCGCCAGCGCGCGGACATCCTCGCTCGCTACGAATCCGGTGACGTCTCCGGGGCGTTGGCCCAGGCGAAGCGCGCGAACCTCACGCCCCTGGTGCAGCAGCTCACCCGCTTCCAGACCGCCGAAGCCTCGGCCCGGACCGCCCTGGCGCAGCAGGACCGTCCCCGGGCGCTCGATGCGCTCAGCGCCGCCGTGCGGGCGGACAAGGAGCTGTCCCAGGACTGGAGCCGGCAGGGGTTCGACCTCCGCCGCCAGCTCGCCGGGCTGTACGTGCTCAAAGGCCAGGAGGCCGTTCGCGCCCAGCGCTTCGACGACGCGCGCGCGGACTTCAACGCGGCCCTCCAGTACGACGCCGGCAACGCCGAGGCCCGCTCACAGCTGGCGGCGCTGGCCCCCCAGACGCCATGAGGCTCACGGGGCCTGGCGCGTGCCGGGCTCCGGAAACACGACGCCCCGGATTCCATCGAGGGAACCCGGGGCGCGGGGTGCGAACGCGATGGCCACGGGGGCCTTCGCGTCACGCGGGGACTCAGGCGAGGTTGAAGATCTTCTTCAGGTCGGACTCGACCTCTTCCTCGGTGCAGTCCTTGGCCAGCGACAGCTCCTTGATCAGCAGGGAGCGAGCCGTGTCCAGCATCTTGCGCTCGCCGAACGACAGGTCCTTGTCGCCCTTGAGCAGGTACAGGTCGCGGAGCACCTCGGCGATTTCGAAGACGGAGCCCGTCTTGATCTTCTCCATGTACTCGCGGTACCGGCGGTTCCACGTGGTGGAGTCGACGGAGATGTCCTTCTCGCGGAGGATGGAATAGACCTGCTTGACGTCCTCTTCGCTGATGATCTCCCGGAGACCGACCGATCCGACCTTGTTGATCGGGATCATGATCCGCATCCCGTTCTCCAGGATGCGCAGCACGTAGAACGACTGGCGCTGCCCGGCGACCTCGGTGTGCTCGATGCCCATCACCTCACCGACGCCCTGGCCCGGATAAACCGCCTTGTCACCAGTCTTGAAGCTGGTCTGCACTAACTGCCTCCTTGGAGAAAGCTTCGACCCCGGCCTTCACGCCCGCCACTACTACCACAAACTACATCCACGGGCAACGAAATCGCCTTGACCACCCGATGACAGCCACACTACGGTGTCCGGTTTTGTGTGCGGTGTCGCTCGGTGTGTGAGCGCCGCGATACGGACGGGGCGGTGGGGGGGGGTGGGTGTTGGTTCGTTATTCGTGGCGTGACCTGGGTACGCGTCCGTTGTTCTTTCCAGCGCTGAGCCTCTTGCTCGGCGCCCTCTGGGCAACCGGAACAGAGAGCTTCGCCGGGGTATTTCTCCTCTGTGCGCTTTGCCTGGGTGGGTTGGGCGTGGCGCTCGGTCCCTTGCCTGGAGCACATCTGGCGGTGCTCGGCGCGCTGGCCCTGACGGGCGCTGGGCTTTCCGCCCTGGAGGCCCGGGTCGATATCCCTCCCGCCCTGAATGAAGGCGGCAGCGCGGTCCTTGAAGGCGAATTGGAGCGCGTGGAGCGCTTCGATGGCGCCGTGCGACTGCGGCTCGCGGTGGCCCGCGCGGGGCCACTTCCGGAGCCTCCGGCCGCCGCCCGCTTCCGCGTCAGCCTGTCTGGACGGGGGGAGGGGCTGGAATTGCACCCCGGGCAGCGCGTGCGGGTGGAAGCGCGGCTCGCGCCGGATGCGCCTCCTTCGAATCCGGGCGAGCGGGACTTCTCGTCGGCGCGGCGGCGGCAGGGCGTGGCCTTCACGGGCGGCTTCGTTCCGGGGCGCGTGCTGGCGCTCTCCCCTGCCCCATCGTGGCGGCTCGCGCTGGAGGACGTGCGCGGGCGGCTGACGACGGCGGTGCATGGGGTCGCGCCCTCGGCGGACTCGGCGGCGCTGTTCCTCACGCTGGCGGCCGGGCAGCGCGCGGACCTGGACGCCTCCTGGGAGGGCGCGTTCTCGCGGGCGGGGCTCGCGCATGTGCTCAGCGTCAGCGGGCTGCACGTGGCGGCGCTCGCGCTGATGACGCTCGCGCTGCTCAGGCGGGGGATGGTGCGGGTGGGTGGGCGCTGGCGGACGTTGGAGGCACGGCGGTGGGCGGCTCCGGCGGCGGTGCCCTTCGTCTGGGCCTATGTGGTCTTCACGGGGAACCAGGCGCCCGCGGTGCGCTCGGCGGTGATGGCCACGGCGGTGCTGCTGGGCCTGTCGCTGTGGCGACGCGCGGATGGGCTGAACGGCCTGTCGCTGGCGGCGCTGGTGCTCGTGGCCTGGGCGCCTTCCAGCGTCGTGGACCTGTCGCTCCGGCTGTCGTTCCTCGCGGTGCTGGGGCTGGTGCTGCTGTCGCCCGCGCTGCGCGAGGCCCTGCCCCTGGACCGGCCGGCCCCTTCCGAACCCCGGTTGATGAAGCGGTGGGCCGCCCAGGCGCGGGAGACCGTGGCGCAGACGTTGTGCGCGAGCGGCGCGGCGACGCTGGTGGGGCTGCCCGTGGTAGCGGCGGCGTTTGGCCGGGTCAGCCTGGCGGGGCTCGTGTCCAACATCGTCGCCCTGCCCTTGTGCGGCGTGCTCACCGGGCTCGCGGCGGGCGGCGCGGCCCTCTTCGTCGTGGCGCCGGTCGTGGCGACGCCCGTGCTGTGGGCGGGCGCCTGGGCACTGGGGGCGGGGCGCTGGCGATGGCTGGGCCTGCTCGTTCCCGGGGCCGTGCTGGGCGCACTGCTGGTGCCCGTACTCGCTCCGGAGCCCGCGCTGCGGATCACCTTCCTCTCCGTGGGCCAGGGGGACGCGGTGGTGCTGCGCTCCCAGGGGCACCATGCGTTGGTGGATGCGGGCGGCGTTCCGGAGGGCGCGGATACCGGGGAGCGGTTCGTCCTGCCCTTCCTCAAGGCCGAGGGCGTGTCGCGGCTGGACCTCGCGGTGCTCTCCCATCCGCATCCGGACCATGCGCTCGGGCTCGTGTCGACGCTGGCGCAGGTGCCCACCGAACGCCTTTGGCTGTCCGCGGGGAGCGCGGACGGGCCGCTGTCCCGGCGGATCATCTCCGCCGCCAAGGGCGCCACGGTGGAGGAGGTGGAGGTGGGCCATCCCGCGTTCGTCCTGGGCGAGGCGACGCTGGAGGTGCTGGGGCCTCCCGTGGACCGGGAACTGATGGAGGGCGCGAACGACCGGAGCGTGGTGCTGCGCGTGCGCCATGGCGACGTCACCGTGCTGCTGGCGGGCGACGTGGAGGCGGAGGGCGAGGCCGCGCTCGAGGAGGCGCTGGGGCCGGTGACGGTGTTGAAGGTGCCGCACCATGGCTCGCGCACGTCATCCACCGCGCCGCTCCTGGAGCGCACCCGGCCGCGGCACGCGGTGTTCTGCGTGGGCCGGCGCAACCGCTACGGGTTCCCCCATCCGGAGGTAGAGGCGCGCTACCGGGCCCTGGGCACCGAGTGCTGGCGCACCGACCGCGATGGGGCCATCACCCTGGAGAGCGACGGCGAGGACGTCCGGCTGGTGTCCTTCCTGCCGCGCGTGGATTCCGCGCCGCCCCCCGTTGCCGGGAGTGGGAGGCAGGCCCAGCTTGAACGGTGATGATCTCCGACGACCTGGATCTCCGGCAGCTCACCGCGCAACTCAAGGCCCGCCTGGGCCCTGGCGAGCCCGTGGGCTACCTGCGCGGCAAGTCCCTCATGCGCGACATGCTGCTCGACATGCGGGACAACCGGTTCTCCGAACTGGAGGCCGAGGAGCTCGTCGACACGCTGGAGTCCCGCGGCTTCGTGCGCTTCCTGGGCGACCCGGCGGAGCGCTCCGTGGCGGATGCGCCGTGGGACATCTCGCCCCACGCCTGACGCGCAGGCCTACTGGAAGACGAGCCACCCGAAGCGCGGCAGCGCGTGGAAGTCGCCGATGAAGAGGGGGGAGAAGGCCTGGCCTTCCACCTGCCGGCGGTCGAGGTGCTCCAACCGGTAAAGGTTGAAGCGCCAGCGCTCGCCCGGCTGGGGCGGGATGTGCGGCACCTCCGCGAGCCGGTTGAACGGGATGGCCATCTCCACCGTCCAGCCCTCGTCGCGGTCGGACGCGTCGTCCAGCGTGCCGCGCACCTTCACCGCCGTCTTCATGCCTGAGTCCCAGGAGCGGTCCATGCCCTGGCGCCGCGCGGGGAAGTACGCGTCGAAGATGACGTTGTGGGGAGACACCTGCAGCTCGTTGTACGTGCGCCCGTCCGCGTTGGCGTCGAGGAACACCTCCACGACCTCCTGCTCGTAGATGGAGTCGTCGCGGTTGCGCATCGTGCCCCAGATGTCCGGGTCCTCCACGTCGAAGGCCACGTACAGGTTCGCGTCGTCGTAGACCATGCGCGCCTGGGTGCGCAGCCGCACGGGCCGGCCGTCGAAGCTGCCCGCGAGCGTCACCGGCTTCGCGCCCTTCCAGGCCTCGTCGTCCAGCGCCCCGTCGACCACCGGCGCCTTCTTCACGCGCGTGACGGTGTACTCCGGCAGCGCGGGAGGCTCGCCGCCCAGGAGCGGGCCGCGCATCCGGTTGTCACCCGACTGCATGCGTGGATCATCCACCGCGAGCCGCTCGTCGCCCTTCCAGAAGCCCAACGCGAGGCGGGCGGGCGTGGCGGGCATGGCGACAGTGTGCACGTCCTCCAGCACCCGGCCCACGGGCCAGGTCTCCAGCGGCGCGGCGCCGTCCTGGAACTCGTGATCCGCGTTGGCCAGCATCTGGCCGCTCTCCGGGTCCACCACGTGCACGAAGAAGTGGAATCCCTGGGGCGGTGGGCGCACGGCCTGGAAGTAGTGCGCGACGCGCACCGGCTGCCCTGGCGTGGCCTGCTCCGGCGTCACGCGCGCGCCCAGGTAGACGATGGAGCCTCCGGCGAAGGTGGCGCCGCTGCGGAAGGTGAGCCCCTCCGGGGCCGCGTCGAGCGTCCGCAGCGTCGTGGGCGCGGGCAGCTTGGGCGTGCGGTGGGCGGGGCCCGCCTGTTCATCGCGGCAGGCGCCACCCACGAACAGGACGGAGGACAGCAACGGGACGAGGGCAAGGGAGCGGAGGCGCATCGAAGGCGCGGAGTCTACCCTTCCCGGCCTTCCTGGAAGCGTTCTTCCTCGGGTGGGGCAGCGCGCTTCCCATGCATGGGCAACCCGTCCGCAAGGGAGGGCGACCGAGCCTGCGGGCCCCTGGGACTCTGTTGGCATGGACCAAAGTCCACCCCATTTTTCGGTCCAACACAGGGAGGGGACCATATGAGCAAGGGATTGTTGGCTGGCGCGGCGGCGGTGGCGGTGTTGGCGGCGGGTTCCGCACAGGCGGCTTCGACGGAGCTGCGCAGGTCGGCGGACATGCGCGGCCTGACGTTCCTCGTGGGCGGCGGTGTGGAGGGCTACACCAGCGGCCTGCGCGACCAGATTGATCCAGGCCTGGCGTACGGCGTGACGGTGGCCATCAAGCCGACGAACGTGCTGGGCATCGAGCTGGGCTACACGGGCGCCATCAGCAACTTCAACGACAGCCGCGTGCTGGCGACGGACACCAGCGGACCGGACATCGTGCGCAACGGCGCGCAGGCAGCGGTGACGCTGGGCCTGACGGCCACGCCGCTCCAGCCGTACGTCATGGGCGGTGTGGGCCTGAGCCGCTACAACGTGCGCTCCGCCGCCCTGGGCTTCCAGGACGACACGGTGGGCAACGTGCCGGTGGGCGCGGGCCTGCGCCTGCACATCGGCAGCTTCACCGCGGACGCGCGCGTGAACTACAACTTCCTGTTCGACCAGGAGTTCGCGCTCACCGTGCCGCCGTCCGACGTGAACCTGGGCGGCGACGAGACGTTCAGCAGCGGCGGCCGCTACGTGGGCACCATCAACCTGGGTGCCACCTTCTAGACAGAAGCGATGGCCCACCGCCGTCCCGGCCTCCGGACATGGGGGGCCGGGGCTGGATGGGGCCTGGGGGCAACCTCGCGAAAATGCGACGTCCGGTGGCAGGCGTGACGCTTGCTGCCGGACGTCCGCATGCGCTTCGAATTCGAGCACCTGGGCACCCCCACCCCGTTCGAGCTGACCGAGGGCCGCCACCTGCTGGGCGGCGGCCCCGATGACCATGTCCACCTGGAGGGCCTTCCTCCGGGGCTGTTGACCCTGCGCATCGGCTCCGGGCGGCTCATGGTGGAGGCGGTGCGCAGCTTCACCGTGAACGCGGTGCGCGTGCTGCCCGGCGTGTCGCGCCTGGTGGTGCCCGGCGAGGTGCTGGGCCTTCCGGACGGCATGTGTCTGCGCGTGCTCGCCGAGCCGAGCGCCCCCGGACGCGGCGTGGGCACCGTCGCGGTGCTCAAGGGCCTGCTGACGGACGCGGACACCCCGCCGTCACGCGCCGCCTCCCTCACCTGCCTCACCGGACTGGACGTGGGCCGCTGTCACGCGCTCGCGGAGGCGTGCACGGACATCGGCAGGGGCGACGGCGCGGCCCTGCGGCTGCGCGACCGGGCCGTGTCGCGGATGCACGCGCGGATCCGCCGCGACGACTCGGGCTTCTTGCTGGAAGACCTGGGGACGCCCAACGGAGTGTTCCTCAACGGCGTGCGGCTGGAGTCCTCCACGCCCCTGGCGGACGGGGACGTCGTGGAGCTGGGGCGCTCGCTGCTCCGCTTCCAGGCGGCGTTCGATGAGGCTTCGGGGGAGGCACGGCCCGTGCCCCAGCCGGTCGCCGTCGTGGAGGAGCCCGCGGACGCAGGAACGCCGCGGCCTCCCGAGGGAGGGCCACGGCGCCTGGAGGGCTGGATCATCGCCGGGGCCGTCGCGCTGGCCCTGGGTGCGCTCCTCGTCACCTCCCTGGTGGCGGCGACAGGCTGAAAGTGCGCGCGCCCTACGTCGGCAGGGGCGAGAGGCCCGCGCGCTCCACCAGGAGCCGAGCCAGGTGCCGGTGGTGACGGAAGAAGCTGGTGAAGTGCACGAAGCCCTTGCTGCCCCGGATGGCGTAGACCGTCACCGGCCCGGGGAGGACGTCCAGCTTGCGGATGTCCGCGAAGGAGAAGCGCCGCGTGCGCACCATGCCCCGGCAGGTGATGCCCCGGGCGTCCACTTCAATGCGGGTGCGGCCGTAGTAGGTGACGGCCACCCCGAAGAAGACGACGAAGAAGGCCGCGGACAGGAACGTCTGCAGCGGCACGCCGTCGAAGTGGAACAGCCAGGCGAAGATGCCCAGCCATAACAGGCCTGCCGCCGCCATCACGGCGGCGAGCACCCTGCGCGGGCGAAAGATTTGGTGCGGCTGCTTCCCCTCCACCGTCCGAGCGCGTCCGTCCATGCCCTTTAAAATAGTGGGCCGGACAGTCCCCAGGACCATGCCCGTCTGCTCACCAGGCGGGCGGTCAGCGCAGGCGCTCGGCCTTCTGGCGGGACTCCTCTTTCAGCTCCGGTCGCACGTCGGCGGCGGTGGAGCGCGCGTAGCGCTCGTAGAGGTCGCGGGCCTCCAGGTTGCGGCCCAGCGCGCGGTACGCCTCAGCGAGTCCGTACAGCGGCGAGGCCGCGTCAGGCTCCAGCTTCAGCGCGAACTGGTAGTCCGCCGCGGCCTCCGCGTAGCGCCGCAGCCCGATGTTGGCGCTGCCCCGCGCGATGTACGCCACGGTCAGGAGCGGCTCCTGCTGCAGGGCCTGCGTCAGCGTCTGGAGCGCGGGCGCGTAGGCGCGCTGGCTGATGTGCTGGACGCCCTGCTCGTAGGCGCGGCGCGCCTGGGCCCGCGTCGTGTCCGCCACCGGCCCGGAACCGGGCAACTGCCCCATGGCCTGCGGCGACGCTCCCAGCTCGCCCTGCTTCACGCGCGCGCGGGTGATGTTGTCCTGCGCGCTCTGACGGATGGCGGCGTCCTGGGTGAGGCGTGACGCGGCCTCCCACTCCTCGATGGCGCGCGCGTAGTAGCCGAGCACCGCCAGCGCGTTGCCCAGCTTGAAGCGCGCCTCCACGTGATCCGGGGCCGCGTGCTCCGCGTCGAGGAAGGCGAAAGCCGCCTCTCGGTAGCGGCGCTCGCGCATCAGCGCGTCCCCGTCGCGGATCCGCGTGGCGGCCAGCACGGCCTGCGACGTGCGCTGGGGCTGGGACTCCAACGGGCCGGGAGGCGTGTCGGTGGCCGGGCCCGGCGCGCGCGCGGCCGGAGCGGCGGGCTTCGCCTCGGGGACCGGGGGCTGGGCGCTGGGGCCCAGGGCCCAGGCCGGCACCGCCAACGTGCCAAGCCACACCACCGCCGAGACCCCGAGCTGGAACCTGCGCGTGCGAACCATGTCCCTCTCCCGTCCTGGCCCCCGGCGGGCCAGGACCACTGCGGCCTGCGCCCTTCCTAGCTGCGGAAGGGGTTCTGCAGGAGCACCGTTTCGCCGCGGTCGGCGCCCACGGACACGCACACCACGGGCACGCCGCTGACCTCTTCCACGCGGCGCACGTAGCGCTTGGCGGCTTCCGGCAGCTCGTCGAAGGTGCGCACGCCGGCGATCTTCTCGTCCCAGCCGGGCAGCGACTCGTAGATGGGCTTCACGCGCGCCAGGTCCTCGTAGTCACCGGGCAGCTCCGTGACGCGCTGGCCGTCCAGTTCGTACGCGTTGCAGATGCTGAGCGTCTTGATGCCGCTGAGCACGTCCAGCTTGGTGAGCGCCAGGCCCCACAGGCCGTTGACGCGCACCGCGTAGCGCAGCACCACTCCGTCCAGCCAGCCGCAGCGGCGCGGGCGGCCCGTGGTGGCTCCGAACTCGTCGCCCACCTTGCGCAGCCGGTCTCCCAGCTCGTCGCTCAGCTCCGTGGGGAACGGGCCTCCGCCGACGCGCGTGGTGTACGCCTTGCTGATGCCCATCACCTTGTCGATGGCCGTGGGCCCCAGACCCGAGCCCACCGCGGCGTTGCCCGCCACGCAGTTGGAGCTGGTGACGAACGGATAGGTGCCGTGGTCCACGTCCAGCAGCGTGCCCTGCGCGCCCTCGAAGAGGATGCGGGCGCCGCGGCGGACCTGCTCGGAGAGGAAGAGGGACACGTCGTGCACATAGGGGCGCAGCCGCTCGCCCAGGGCGGTGAACTCCGCCAGCACCTGCGGCGTCTCCAGGCGCGGCACGTCCACGCCGGCCTGGGCGCAGAGGTCCTTCAGCTCCTCCAGCGCGGCGGGCAGGCGCTCGTCGATGCGGCGGCGCAGGCGCTCCGGGTGGAGCAGGTCGCGCACGCGGATGCCCCGGCGGGCGACCTTGTCCTCGTACGCCGGACCAATGCCCCGCCCCGTGGTGCCGATGGCGCTGCCACCGCGCGCCTTCTCGCGGAAGCTGTCCAGCAGCTTGTGCCACGGGAAGATGACGTGGGCGTTGTCGGAGATGAGCAGTTGGGCGTCATCCTTGAGGAAGCCGCGCGGCTTGAGCGCGTCGATCTCCCCGACGAGGACGGCGGGATCCACCACCACTCCGTTGCCAATGACACACGTCTTGCCCGGGTGAAGGATGCCGGACGGAATCAGGTGCAGGACGGTCTTCTGCCCACCCACCACCAGCGTGTGCCCCGCGTTGTTGCCGCCCTGGAAACGGACGACCACCTGGGCGTGCTCGGTGAGAAGGTCGACGACCTTGCCCTTCCCCTCATCTCCCCACTGCGCTCCGATGACGACGACGTTGGGCATGGTGCCCGCCGCTTAGCACGCGGGAGGGGCCGGGTGACAGTGTTCCGCGAAGCCGCAGTGAAGGGCCTGGCAGGCCGCCTTGTCCCACCCCGGCCATGCACGCGACATTTCGGCCTGGACAAGCGCTCGGACGCCGTCAGCCAGCCGACGCACCGCCCCTGCGTCGGCGGATCCGGCCGGGAGGAATTCAGGCTCTGGGGACACGTCGCCCAGGAAGGCCACGCCCACCCGCACCGCCACCCCGTCGCGCACCATTCTCGCGGATGCCAGGGCCAGGGCTGTCAGCTCATGGACGCACGCGGCCGGTCCCAGGGGGTGACGAGCGCCCGGGCGCAGGACCACCGCCACGGCCTCGCCGTCCGGCGACTCCCAGAGCAGATCCACCGCGCCCTCCACGCTGGCGCCGTCATCCAGGTCCAGCACGAAGTCCAGGCCCCGGTGGATGGTGGACGCGGGCACCGCCGCGAGCTGGCGGGCGAACGTCGTGTCCAGGAAGCGCTCCACGGTGGCGAGCACGTCGCCCAGGTCGTCCTCGTCCGGATCCCGGCCCGCGCTCCGCAGCAGGTTCTCCAGGTGCGCGCGCCGCTCGGAGGCCTCCACGTCCGAGCCCGCGAGCGACAGGTCCACTTCGCGCAACAGCCGCGTGACGAGCTGGTCCGGACGCTCCACGGGCAGCCAGCCGTCGGGCTCCACGAAGAGGGGCGCGGCGCGCACGGGGGCCTCCCACGGTTCGGATCCGACGGCGAGCCCCAGCCGGTGGAGCTGGTGGTAGCGGCGCGGACAGGTGAGGAAGTCCTGGACCGCGCGCACGGAGGCGACCGCCGGGGCGTCGGTGAACACTTCGGCACCGGCGCCAGAGGCTTCGACGGACATGCGCTCCAGCGCGGACTCCAGGCGGATCCGCGCCTGCTCGAGCTGCTCCTCCGTGGGCGGCTCCGGATCCGCGGGCGGCGGAAGTTGCTCCACGTCCACGTCGCTGGCGAGCGCGCGCAGATCCGGATCCGCGTCCAGCCGGCGGTCCACGCGGTGCCACCACGTATCGGTGCCCGCGCGCTTCTCCTCGCCTCCGGACAGCACGAGCAGGTCCTTGGCGCGCGTGAGGGCCACGTAGAGCAGGCGCAGGTATTCGGCATCCTCTCGGGCCTTCAGCTCGGCGCGCACGGCCTCGAAGCGTTCGGAGGTGAAGGTGTCCAGCGAGTCCGGCATCCACGGCCGCAGGGCCAGGCCGAAGGAGCGCTCGAAGTACGCCCGGGCGGACGTGGTGCGGCGGCGTCCACCCATCCCAGGCACGATGACCACCGGCCACTCCAGGCCCTTGGCGCGGTGGATGGTGAGCAGTTGCACGGCGCGAGGGTCGCCCTCGTCCAGCAGGTCCGCCTGGGCCTCGTTGGGGTCGGAGTCCGCCAGTTGGCGCAGCTCACGCGCGAAGGCCACGCAGCCTCCCGTGCCGCGCTCGTCCCTGCGCGCCGCCAGCGACAGGAGCTTCTCCACGTTCGCGCTCGCCTGCTCCGCGTAGGGCGAGCCCGCCAGCGCTTCGCGGTAGCCGGTCGCTTCCAGCGCGGCCTGCAGGAGGGCATGCACACCCAGCCTGTCCCGCTCGCGCCGCAGCACGGGGATGAGCTCCAGGAAGCGCGCCAGCCGCGACTGTTCGCGCGCGGACATGGCGGCGCGGACCTCTTCATCCACCAACCGGGATGAGCCGAGCGACAGCGGGAGGTCCCCCGCGAGCCGGAACAGAGACGCGTCCGACAGGCCCACCAGCGGCGAGCGCAGCACCGCGGCGAACGCCAGCGCGTCGTCCGCGTCCGCGAGCAGCGCCAGCAACGAGGCGAGGTCGCGCACCTCCTGGGCCCCGTAGAAGCCGCGGCCTCGCAGCACCCGGTGCGGCACGCCGTGGCGGATCAACGCCTGCCGGTACTCCTCCAGGTGCGTGAAGGTCCGGAAGAGCATGGCCACGTCGCCGCCGCGCGCGGGACGCAGGCCCTTCTTGTCCTCCGCCATCACCGCCGGCGAAGCACCCGGCGCGAGCATCACCCGCAGCCTACGGGCCACCGCGTCCGCTTCGTACTCGCGCAGCTCCGGAGCGGTGTCGGCCTCCGGCAGGGTGAGCCGCTCCACCACGGGCCCATCCGCCAGGTCCGGGCGCGTGGGCGACAGGTCGTCGGTCTCGGGTTCGTAGACGACCTCGAAGGGACGGGGCGTCGCCTCCTTCGCCACGAGCAGCCCGGCGAACGCGCGGTTGAAGAAGGACAGGACACCGGGCAGCGAGCGGTAGTTGTTCTGGAGGAAGCCGCGCATGCCGCCCTCGGCGTCAATCTTGTCCGCGAGGACCTTGAACACGGACACATCCGCGCCACGGAACTCGTAGATGGACTGCTTGCGGTCACCCACCGCGCACAGGAACGCGGGCTCCAGGGGCAGCGCGGTCACGAGGTCCGCGTCCGGCGCCAGCTCGCGCGGGCCGCCTTCTCGCTTCTCCGCCAGGAGCAGCACCAGCTCCAGCTGCAGCCGGTTGGTGTCCTGGAACTCGTCCACCAGCAGCGCGCCCTGCCGCTCCTGCACCTGCTGACGGAACTCCGGATGGTCGCGCAGCAGGTCGCGCGCCTTCACCAGCAACGAGGTGAAGTCGAACACATTGCGCCGGGTCAGCTCCGCGTCGTGCCGCTCCTCCACCTGGGTCAACAGGTCGCGGAAGGTCGCCTCGAAGGGCGCCGTGCGCCACGCGGCGTAGGCATCCTCCAGCCGCCGCACGGAGCCGTCGCTCTTGCCCTTCACCCTCCAGAGCAGTTCCTTCAGACACGCGCCCGCGCCCTTGCGCAGGTTGGCCAGGTTGCGCGGCTCCGACAGCAGCACGGAGCGCAGCAGCGGGAAGTGACCCGGCTGCATGAACGTGTCCGGCGTCATGCCCTTCAACGCGGGCTCGCACGCGGACAGGAGGGTGCTCCACTCGCCCTTGGTGTCCTGGGCGCGGGCGTCCAGGCACAGGCGGCGGCAATCGTCGATGAGGGATTCGAGCTGCGCCTTGTCCGCCACGCCGTCGCCCACGCGCGCCGTGGCGGCCTTGAGGCCCTCTTCGCGCAGCGTGCCGTAGACGTCCATCAGCGCGGCCACGAGCCCGTCGGAGAAGCCGGAGCCGGAGAAGCCCAGCTCCGCGCACAGCTCGCGCACGCGCGCGTCGCCGCCCTCCAGCGCGTCCAGGACGACTCGTTCGGTGACGTCCTCCAGCAGGCCCGAGGCCTCCAACTCGTCCAGCACCTCGAAGGCGGGATCGATGCCCACCGCGGGCGGCGCGCGGCGCAGGAGCTGACCGCAGAGGGAGTGGAACGTGCCCACCGTCGCGGCGCCCAGCTCCTCGCGAACCTTGCGCCACGCGTCCTGCGTGGGGAACGGGCGCTCCAGCCTCGCGAGCGACGCGCGCAGGTCCTTCTCCGCGTCGAGCGGGACATCCCCCTGGGCCAGCGCGTCCAGGCGCTCGCGGACGCGCTTGCGCATTTCCGCGGCGGCCTTGTCCGTGAACGTGAGCATGCACAGCCGGGAGGGACGCAGCGGCTCCGCCTGACGCGCTCCCGCGAACAGGTGCAGCGTCATCGTGACCAGGCTGTACGTCTTGCCCGCGCCCGCGCCCGCCATCAGGGCCAGGTTCTTCTCCAGCGCGAGCATGTGGGGCGCGGTGTCGCTCATCCGCTCCCCTCGTCCGAGATGCGGCGCTCGGTGATGCGGCACACCGCGCGGTAGCCGCACTTGCCGCAGTCATTGGGCCGCGCCGGAAAGTCGCCCTTGCGCAGCTGGCGCACCAGCGACTCCACCGCGTTGGGCAGGTTGAGTCCGGCGGCGTCCGCCACGCGCTGACGCACCTCCGGGTCGGTGGACAGCAGGTCCTCCAGCTCCGCGGGCGGCATCACCGCCGACAGATGGATGGCGTCGCCCGTGCGCAGCGAGAACCACGCCGCGTTGCGCGCGCCCACGTGGCCGGCCTCGCGCGCGGCGTAGAGGTACAGCGGGAGCTGGAAGTCCGAACGCAGCAGGTTCTCCTTCAGCGTGCGCTTGTCCAGGCGGCCCGTCTTGTAGTCGATGACGCCCACTTCCACACCGGCCGTGTCCAGCCGGTCGATTTGCCCCTCGAAGACGATGGCGTCCTCCGCCACCATCAGCTTCACGTCGCTCCAGCGCTTGTCCTCGGCCGCGGGGCCGAAGCGCAGCTCGAAGCCCTCGGGCACCAGCGGATCAAACGGCAGGCCATGTCGCGGATCCGCGAGGATGCGCCGGGCCATGGCCTGGGCCTTCTCGCCCGCGAGCTTCCACAGCTCGTGGTGGCCCACGTGGTACAGCTCCGCGAAGTGCCTGCTGGCCTTCTTGACCGCCTTCTCCAGCACTTCCTCGGGGATGTCCTCCGGCGCCTGACCCAGGAGCTTCTTCTCCTTGAGCGCCTGGAAGACCTCCTCCATCACGCGGTGCCAGAAGGTGCCTCGGCCCCGGGCGTCGAACTCCTCGTTGGCCACCACGGGCTCGGCCACCTTCAGGCCGTATGCGACGAAGCCCTGGAAGCCGCAGTTGCCGAACTTCGACAGGGCGCTCGCGGACAGCGGGCGCTCCAGGCCGAAGTGGAACGTGTCGCGCAGCTTCTGCTCCAGTTGGGGGCCCTGCACGCCGCCGGTGAACTCGCCGGGCAGTTCGTCCTCGCGGCCGAAGAAGCGCAGGCGCGCGGCTTCCATGTGGGCCAGTTCGCGGGCGCTGCGGAACCAGTCGTCCGTGCCGAAGCGGTCCTTGAGCACCTGTCCCGCGGGGTCCGGCTCCGTGACACGCAACGAGGGGAACGACAGGCCCGCCAGCGCCTCCAGCGCCACGGTGCGCCGCAGCTCCGGCAGCGTGAGCACTTCGTCCAGCGGCAGCACCGGGGGCAGCGTGCGCGTGGACCACTTGTGGCCGGTGAGCCGTCGCACCTCTTCCAGGAACGCGGAGGGCACCTGCTCCTGTCCGCCCGAGGCCTTCACCGCGAACGACAGGCTCAACGAGCCCTCCGCCGCCGCGAGCGCGCTGGCGAAGAGCAGCCGGTCTTCCGTGAGGCGCCAGGGCGCCCGGTCGTCAAACTCGCCGCCGGTGAGGCGGAATACGTCCCGGGTCAGGTGCTGGTTGAGCGCCACGCGCTCCGCGTCTCCGAGGAGCGGCGACGGCGGGTCTCGCCCGGGGAGCCGGCCTTCGGTGAGCCCGGCGACGAAGAGGTGCCGGAAGGTGCGGCCCGGAACCTCCGCCAGGTCCAGCACTTCCACCGCGCCCGTGGACGGGCCTCGCGCGGGCAGGTGCACGTCGCGCAGCGCGTCCGCCAGCCAGCGGCCCAGCACGCGCCGGGTGATGCGGGGACCTCCGCCCACGGCGCGCAGCGAGCGCAGCAGCGCCTCCATCCGCTGGCGGAACGCCGCGAGCGCCGCGTCGTCCCGGGCCCTCGCGTCCTCGATGCGCGCGCCCAGGGACCCGGCCTCGCGAGCCTCCAGGGCCCCCGCGGAGTCCAGCAGGCCCAGCCGCTCCACGACCTTCCACCACGCGGCGAGCGCCTCCGCGGCGGGGGCCTCCTGGGGGATGTCGCGGCATTCGTCGATGAGCCGCATTGCGCGGTCGCGCAGCGCGCGCACGGCCATCACCTTGACCGCGTCCTCCTTGCGCCTGCCGCCCTGCGCGGCCATCCGGCGCGCGAGCCCTTCCAGGCGCACGTCGTAGGCGCCCTTCCCTCGCGTGGCGCCCAGGCGGTCGTCGCGCGCGGCGGCGAGCGCGAAGAGGGTCGCGGGTGCATCCGGCCCACCGCGCGACAGCGAGGGCACGTAGCGGCTGGAGACGAGCTCCGCCACGCGTTCGGCCGGGAAGCCGTCCTCCATCAGCACCGGCAGTTCCAGCGCCAGCCGCACCGGCCCCGCGAGCGAGAGCGGCTCACCCCAGGGCAGACGCACCGGTACGCCCAGGTCGCCCAGGGCCTCCGCGAGCCAGCCCGCCTCCGGGCCCAGGTCCCGGTACGCGATGGCGATGTCGCCCGGCGCGCAGCCCGCGTCAATGAGGCGGCGCACGTCGCGGGCCACCACGCGGGCCTCCTCGCGCGCGTTCGTTGCGTTCCACACGGACAGCCCGTCCACCGCGCCCTTCAGCACGTCGCGAGCGGCGCGGGGCGAGAACAGGTGCCGGCCCAGGTCGGTGAAGGGGCGGCCCTCGAAGGTGACGTCCGCCTTGAAGAGGTCCACGTGGGGCATGGTCTCGCCCCGGTTCTCGAAGGCGCGGAACAGCGCCGCGAGCGCCGCGTCCGCCACCGGCGAGCCGCCCACCGGCGTCTCCACGCGCAGCGACACGCGCCGGGCCTCGCACGCCGCGGCGAGCCCCATCAGCAGCTCCAGCTTCGACGGGCGCACATCGTAGACACCGTGGAGCACCAGCCCCGTCACCCCGTCCCAGCCGGAGGGCCACGCGCCCCGGTCCAGCGCCTCGCGAGCCCCTCGGAGCACGTCCTCGCGGTCCGCGAGCCCCAGCTCCGCGAGCCGCTGTTCGTACAGGTGATAGAGCCGGGCGAGGACCCGCGCGCGGGTGCGGCGCTCCGGAGGCAGCACCTCCGCGGCGTCCTGGAGTTCGCGTGGGGAGAGCCGGCCCGCCTTCAGGTCCAGCAGCACGTCCGCCGCGGCGCGGGCGAAGGCGGGCTCGCGCACGTAGTCACCGAACGGCGTGGGGCCGAGCGTGGCGCCCAGGCCAGCCACCACGGCGCGGGCGGTCATCGCGGGACAGGGCCGCCGGTTGAGCTCGCGCGCCCCACCCAGCGCGTGGATGAAGTCGTCCCACGCGAGCAGGTGGGTCCCCACGGAGATGCCCCGCGCACGCCGCTCCGACCGCAGGGCAGCCTGGCGGCGCGCGGCATCGGGGAAGACGTGGAGTGTGCGGCCAGGACGGGGCATGCGGGGCGAGGACTCTAGAACGGCCAGGGGCGCCGTTTTCATGCTCCTTTCTGCGCATTCCCACACCCTGGCCCGTTGTCCGCTCGCCTGCCGCCCTCGGAACCCGGGAAGTCCAAGGACGCAAGCCTTTCCGCCCGACCCGGGACAGCTCCGTCCAGGCCGGGGGCGCCCAGGGCGCTGAACCTGTCCGACAGTCGGACAGCTTTTGGAACACCGCCGCTGGAGCCGCGCTTCTGCGGGAACCTGCCCGACAAGCCACCTGGGACGCCTGGGCCTAAGGCTCCTCAGGCGATTCAGCGCGCGGAGAGGACGTCCTCCGCCTCACGGGCGAGTAGCGCGGGTCATGGAGATCCTGTCCGCCATCGGCGTCTTCGCCCGCGTCGCGGAAACCGGGAGCTTCGCCTCCGCGGCCCGCGCGCTGGGCATCACCCCTTCCGCCGCGAGCAAGAGCGTGGCCCACCTGGAGGAGCGCCTGGGCACTCGCCTCCTCCAGCGCACCACGCGGCGCACGCATCTCACCGAGCAGGGCGCCCGCCTCCACGAGCGCTGCGTGCGCGCCCTCACCGAACTTCGCGATGCGGAGTCGGAGCTCGCCCACGCCGTGCGCACCCCTCGCGTCCGCGTCTCCGTCCCGGAGATGCTCGCCCTGCGGCTCATCATCCCAACCTCCAGCGCTTCCGCCGCGAGTACCCGCACCTGGAGCTGCACCTGGACGTCAACGACCAGGTGGCCGACATCGTCGGAGACGGGCTGGACGCGGCGGTGCGCTGCGGCGAGCTCACCGGCTCATGCGCCGCCGACTGGGCCCAAGCACTTCATCCTCTGCGCCTCTCCCGCCTACCTCCGGCGCACGGCACGCCGCGCTCGCTCGATGCGCGCCAGGAACACGACTGCATCCGCTACCGCTTCGTGTCCACCGGCCGAGTGGAGTCCTGGGCCTTGCGCCAACCCGCGGGCGCCCCCTCGCCGCGCATCCCGGAGACCTTCGTCTTCAACACCAGCGATGCCGTCACCCACGCAGCCCGAGCGGGCTTCGGCATCGCCCAGTTCGTGGAGCTGATGATCCGCCCGGAGCTGGACGCCGGCACGCTGCGCCCCTTCCTCCGCGAGCACTCCCTGGAACGCGGCGCGCTGTGGCGGGTGTGAACCCAGGCCCGGCGCACCCTGCCCAAGGTGAAGGCCCTGGGCGACTTCCTGGCGCGGCTCGTCGAAGAGGACGAGGCCGGGGCGCGCTGAGCCCGCACCACCCGGATTGCGGGAAAAGGGCGGAGCGCCCTTATGCTCCGCCGGCCCATGCTTGCTTCCTACCGGACCCTCGCCACCTTCTGCCTGCTCGTGCTGGCGCCGCTGACCCCGGCCGCCGCACAGGACGCCTCCGACGCGCCGCGCGCGCTGCGCTTCAACTGGACGCGCGACGGAATCATCACCGGCACCGCGGGCGTGCTGTGGATCTCCAGCGAGTCGGTGTTCAAGGCCAACCTGGCCCCGGCACAGTGCCGCTGGTGCGACCGTGCTCCGGACGGCACCGACCGGCTCAACCGCCTGGACCGCTGGGGCCGAGGCATCGCGGGCAACACGGAAGCGTCCCGCAAGCGCGCGGACACCTGGAGCAACATCATCGGGTTCGCGGGCCTGCCGCTGGGCCTGCTGGGCACCCAGTACGCCGTGGGGCGCAGCAGCGGCGCCTCCACGGAGTTCTTCGCCCAGGACGCCACCATCATGGTGCAGAGCGCCGTCCTCGCCTCCGTCGCCAACCAGGCGGTGAAGTTCGCCGTGGGACGCGAGCGGCCCTTCGTCCACGTCCTCCCGGAGGGGGAAAAGGGCCTCACCGCGCACCCCTCCGACAACAATCTGTCCTTCTACAGTGGCCACACCAACCTGGCCTTCTCCCTGGCCGTGTCCGCCGGAACCGTCGCCACGATGCGCGGCTACAAGCACCAGGCCATCGTCTGGGGCGTGGGCCTGCCGCTCGCCGCCTCCGTGGGCCTCTTGCGCATGGGCGCGGACAAGCACTACCTGTCCGACGTGATCACCGGCGCCGTGCTGGGCACCGCGTTCGGCGTCGCCGTGCCCCTGCTCCTGCACGGCCGCGTGGACGACACCCCGCCCACCCGCGCACGGGCATCCTCGGTGTCACTCAACCCGATGGTCGGGACCCAGATGGTGGGCCTGTCCGGCGCCTTCTAGCCACGCCCCGCCAGAAGTTCGCGAACGACCCCTGCGCGGCGACAAGACACGGACGGATGCATCCGCGGTCCATCAGAGCATGCGCGCCTCTTCAGGGGGCCGCGTAGCGCCTCATGAACGACAGCGGGCATGAAGGGCTGTCGTCGCTCACGAAGCAGGAGGGCTTGTGGAATGGGCCATGGAACGCCAGAAGCACACGGTCCAGCGCCCCAGCGAAGCCCAGGGATCCATGAAGCGCTTCGCCCACGTTGCGACACGCCCCGCGGAGGATTCAGCGGGAATCAGTGGGTCGAGCCTCGGGCTGCTGGAGACGCCCTCCGGAGGCGAAGCGCCAAAACATCTCTGACGGTCGGCCAGGTTTCCCCAGGCAGCGCACACCTCGTCCCGCCCTGCTTGCTCCCCACCGGCCTCACAGGGGGCAAGCCCCGGCGCGGATGAAGCCACCCACTGCACGCTGTCCGCCTCCACAAGGAGGGCCTGCGCATCGAGGCAAGGTGCAATCCCAAGTGGCCCGGTGTCCTCGGCGATGGGCGTGAGGCAGCAGAGACCATGAGCATCAACGCTTGGGCATATCTCCAGCGTCTCGGCCGGCTCGATGGTTGGCGTGGGAGCGCTGGTGCCAGGACTCCCCCCACAGGGGCGTGCCTCCGGCGCATCATCCTGCTCGGCGGCTGACGCAACACTTTCGACGCCACGTACCTTGATGCAAGGACATGCATCCAACGCTTCGGCTTGCGTGGTGGCTGACGCGGGGGCGCTGGCGCAACGCTTCTCAACGCAAGGGCGTGCCGCCGGCGGCTCCTCCAGCCCGTTCGCTGACGCAGGCGCACCGACGATACCTTCTTGAGTGAGGTGGGCCCCGGGGGACGCAGGTACCTGAGGAGTAGGCGCGAAGGCATTCAGCGCGCGCTCATCGCGCGCCTTCAGCAGTGCTGGCAGCTCATGCTGAAGTGCCTGCACGTCGCGCTCGTTCAGAATCTCCATCACGCGGATGGCCCACTCGTGCAGCGCCCCTCCGCCCATGAGCGGCAGCAGTTGGGCGGCTCCTCCCAGGAATGCCCGCTGCAGGGACTGAACGAGGAGCACGTGCCCGGGACGTGCCGCCACCCGCGCCGCATGCCGAAGCAATTCGAATTCCGCTCGCGCGCAGACTTCCCCCGACTCCCAGCGCGCCGCGTCCTGGAGCCGGTAGCACGTGCTCCCCAGCCGGTCCAGGTCGAGGTCCGAGGCTCTCGCGCAGCAGTCGGCCAGCAACTCCACCAGCGCCTGCCGCTTGAGGCTGAAGTAGCCCTCCAGAAGCCACCGCGCATCCGGGTTGCTCGCGTCATGCAGCGCCAGGCCCAGGTTCTCCAGCGTCAGCGACTCATCCAGCGGCACCGCGCGCGTCTTGCGGCCGGAGCGCTGCACCACCAGGCCTCGCGCCGCCAGCCGCCGCAGCGCCTCGCGGATGGTGCCCCGACACACTTCATAGCGGCGCGCCAGCTTCGCTTCGGAGCCGAATCGCCCGCTCGGGTGAATCCGCCCCAGCGCGATATCGCGCTCGATTTGCGCCTCCACATAGGCCACGAGTCCTCGCCGTTCCATCCCCATTCCCCTTCCTCGTCCCAGCATCGCCATCCAACCACAGGGGTCTGACATGGACGTTCGGGCCCACCCATCCGTGTCATCGGATGGGCCGCAGTCCGGGACCCGGGCGGCGAAAACCTGTCCGACTGTCGGACAGCTTTTGCGGCAACCGGACCCGGGCGGGGACCTCTACCCGCGCCCCCAATTTGGCGTTTGCGCGCGCATGACGTCGTGCCCTCGCCGGGCGGGATCGGCCTCGGGCCCAAGCGGCGAAATCCGTCCGACTGTCGGACAGGTTTTGCGGAAACCGGGCCCGGGCGGGCGCCCCTGTTCGTGAACCTGCTTTGGCATCCGTGCATGCGCACTGGTTGCCGTGCCTCGCTGTGCTCCGCGAGGCACGCGGGTTCGGACTTCGTGCGGTGCGAACCGGTCCGACCGTCGGACAGGTTTTGCGGCAACCGGGCCCGGGCGAGCGCATCTATCCGTGCTCCAGCTTGGGCTTCGCGCATGCGCGACGTCGCGGTCCACGGCTGCTCCGTGAGGCGCGTGTCCGCGTCGGGAAGCTCGGGCCGCTGTATGGGTTGACGAACCGCTGGCGCCCTCCTGGGTCACACGTCTTCGCCGGGCGCGCACAAGGCGACACTTCGGCCCCTCGGGTCCCGGGCGTCCCCTCCTGACATGGTAGTCAATCCGTTCACCTTCGTCGGACGGGTTCCTTCCGTGCGCTTCACTGTGACTGTTTGCCTTCCGTGCTCCCCGGGCCGGTGTCCATGAGCCCGCCCCGCGTGAAGGATGCTCCGCGCGTCGAGCGCTTCGGACCGGCGCTTCCCCCTTCCACGTTCACTGGCTTCGCCGTGGCCGCACTGGCCGTGCTCGCCATTGCCCTTCTCTCCTACCGCACGATCAAGACGCGCGCGGCCACTGGCGAGATGGTGACGCATACGCTCACCGTCGCGGCGAAGCTGGAGGAGGTGCTGTCCACCGTGAAGGACGCGGAGACAGGGCAGCGCGGATTCCTCCTCACGGGCGCGGAGAGCTACCTCAGCCCCTACACCCTCGCGAAGAAGACGCTTCCAGAGAAGCTCGCGGAGCTTCGCGGACTCATCGCCGACAGCGCCGTGCAGCAGCAGCGGTTGGACCGGCTGGAGGGCGCGGTCGCGGAGAAGCTGGCGGAGATGCAGGAAACCGTGGACCTTCAGCTGCGCGGTGAGGGCCGGCAGGCCATCGCAGTGGTGAAGGAGGACCGCGGCTTCGCCGCCATGCGCACCATCCGGGCCACCGTGGAGGAAATGGAGCTGGAGGAGCGCGCGCTGCTCACGAGCCGTTACGGGGAGTTCCAGGCGTCCGCCAACCTGTCCCTTGCCGTCACCCTGAGCGGCTCCGCGCTGCTGTTCGCGCTGCTGGGCATCGCCGCGTATACCGCCGCGCGCGACTTCCGGGCCCGCGCCATCGAGTCGTGGCTTCAGACCGCCCAGGCCGAGCTCGGCATGCGCATGCAGGGCGACCAGCGCATGGACCGGCTGGGAGACAACATCCTGCGCGTCCTCGCCGACACGCTCGACGCCCAGGTGGGCGCACTCTACGTCGCGGACACGACGCACCACTTCCGCCGCGTCGCGGGCCACGCGCTGCCCCCGGACCTGGAAGCGCGGCATGACACGCTGGCTCCCGGTGAAGGCCTGGCCGGACAGGCCCTCAAGGACGGCCGGGCCTTCCACCTGCGCGACGTGCCCGAAGGCTACCTGCCCATCTCCTCCGGACTGGCCCGGGGCCGTCCACGCCACGTGCTCATCGCGCCCGCCCAGGTGGACGGACAGGTCAACTCGGTGGTGGAGCTGGGCTTCCTGCACCCGGTGCACCCGTCGGACCTGGAACTGCTCCAGCGGGTGTCGGACGCCATCGGCGTCGCGGTGCGCGCCTCGCACGACCGCACCCGCCTGGAACAACTCCTGGAAGAGACGCAGCGCCAGGCCGAGGAGCTCCAGGCCCAGCAGGAGGAGCTGCGCGTCTCCAACGAAGAGATTGAAGAGCAGAGCCGCGTCCTCAAGGAGTCCCAGGCGCGGCTGCAGAACCAGCAGGCGGAGCTGGAGCAGACCAACGCCCAGCTGGAGGCCCAGGCGCGCCTCTTGGAGAACCAGCGCGACGACCTGGCCCTGGCGCAGGTCACCCTCACGGAGAAGGCCTCGGAGCTGGAGCGCACCAACCGCTACAAGAGCGAGTTCCTGGCCAACATGAGCCACGAGCTGCGCACGCCGCTCAACAGCTCGCTCATCCTCGCGAAGCTGCTGGCGGACAACAAGGAGGGCAACCTCACCGCCGAACAGGTGAAGTTCGCGCAGACCATCGGCTCCGCGGGCAACGACCTGCTCGCCCTCATCAATGACATCCTGGACCTGTCGCGCATCGAGGCGGGCCGGGTGGACGTGCAACTGGAGTCCGTGGGCCTCCAGCCCTTCGTGGAGAACCTGGGCCGCACCTTCCAGCCCGTGGCCACGCAGAAGGGCCTGCGCTTCACCACCACCGTCGCTCCGGGCGTGCCCCCCACGCTGGAGACGGATCCCCAGCGGCTGGGACAGGTGCTCAAGAACCTGCTCGCCAACGCCTTCAAGTTCACGGAAGCCGGCGAGGTGACCCTCACCGTCGCCACGGAAGAGCCCGGGCGCGTGACGTTCAGCGTGCGCGACTCCGGCATTGGCATCCCGGGCGAGCTCCAGGGGCTCATCTTCGAGGCCTTCCGGCAGGCCGACGGCAGCACCCACCGCAAGTACGGCGGCACCGGCCTGGGCCTGTCCATCTCTCGCGACCTGGCGCGGCTGCTGGGCGGCGACGTCACCGTGCGCAGCGCGCCGGGCGAGGGCAGCACCTTCACCCTCACCCTCCCCCTTCGCCCGGGAACCCCCGCA